>NZ_JBTYMC010000026.1:0-39865 GCF_054880855.1 Streptomyces sp. S6
CGCGGACGACCGGTGCGGGGCGTTCGGCGCAGGTCTCGCGGGCGGGGGCGCCGGGCTGTGCGGGCAGCGCGAGCGCCGAGGTCGTCGCGTACGCCGTGGTCCTGTTCACCGTTGATCGTCCTCCCCTTGGAGCAGCCCCGTCGGTACGGGTCTCCCCATAGACAGTAAAGAGAAGGTAATGGCTCCTGTCTCGCGATTTCATGCGCGTACTGGCACAGGGCGGTTACAGATGCGGCCTGCCGCGCGGCGGGGTCGACGTGCGATGATGGCCGCGCCAACTGCATACCGGCCGTTCGAATCCGCGCGGGAGAGTCCTCAGCAGCCGTCTCGCTGGGGCGCCGAAGGAGCAAGTCCCTCCCTTGAATCTCTCAGGCACCGTTACCGCGTGGGCGAGGCACATCTGAAAAGCGGGCCGCCTCGGCGGTCCCACCCAAGGTGCAAGCCGTGTTCCCCGCCGGGGTCATGGCGAACCTCTCAGGTTCCGATGACAGATGGGGAGGACTTTCCGCCCGTGCGGAGAGCTCTTTCCTCACCGCCGTCCCTGGGAGACGAACGTCCGATGACCAGCAGTTCCACCACTCCGCGCCGTACCGCCCTCGACGCCGTCCACCGCTCGCTCGGTGCGACGATGACCGATTTCGCCGGCTGGGACATGCCGCTGCGCTACGGCTCCGAGCGCGAAGAGCACGCCGCCGTCCGCACCCGCGCGGGCCTCTTCGACCTCTCGCACATGGGCGAGATCACCGTCACCGGACCGCAGGCCGCCGCCCTGCTGAACCACGCCCTGGTCGGTGACCTCGCGGCGGTCGCCGTGGGCCGGGCGCGCTACACGATGATCTGCCGGGAGGACGGCGGCATCCTGGACGACCTGATCGTCTACCGGCTCACCGAGACCGAGTTCATGGTCGTCGCCAACGCGTCGAACGCGCAGGTCGTGCTGGACGCCTTGACCGAGCGGTCCGCCGGGTTCGACGCGGTCGTGCGCGACGACCGGGACGGGTTCGCGCTGCTGGCCGTGCAGGGTCCGGAGGCTTCGGGGATCCTCGGGGCGCTGACGGACGCGGATCTGGCCGGTCTGAAGTATTACGCCGGGCTGCCGGGGACGGTGGCGGGGGTACGCGCGCTGATCGCCCGCACGGGGTACACGGGTGAGGACGGCTTCGAGCTGTTCGTGCAGCCGTCCGACGCGGTCGCGCTGTGGGAGGCGCTGCTGGCCGCCGGTGCCTCGGCCGGACTGGTGCCCTGCGGGCTGTCCTGCCGGGACACGCTGCGCCTGGAGGCGGGCATGCCGCTGTACGGGCACGAGCTGTCGACCGCTCTGACGCCGTTCGACGCCGGGCTCGGGCGGGTCGTGAAGTTCGCCAAGGAGGGCGACTTCGTGGGGCGCGAGGCGCTCTCCAAGGCTCAGCAGACGCCGGAGCGGATCCTGGTCGGGCTGGTCGCCGAGGGCCGTCGGGTGCCGCGTGCCGGGTACGCCGTCGTCGCGGGCGGCGAGGTGATCGGCGAGGTGACGTCCGGCGCCCCCTCCCCCACGCTGGGCAAGCCGATCGCGATGGCGTACGTCGACGCCGCGTACGCCGCGCCGGGGACGGCCGGGGTCGGGGTGGACGTGCGGGGGAGCCACGAGCCGTACGAGGTCGTGGCTCTGCCGTTCTACAAGCGCCAGAAGTAACTCTCCGGTAGCCCCTCAGCAGTACCTCTTTCGTAGCCCCCCATTCATCAGCAGTCCCCCGCGTACAGGAGAATTCAGGCCATGAGCAACCCCAATGACCTGCGTTACAGCAAGGAACACGAGTGGCTGTCGGACGCCGTGGACGGCGTGGCGACGGTCGGTATCACCGAGCACGCGGCGAACGCCCTCGGTGACGTCGTCTTCGTCGAGCTGCCGGCCGTCGGCACGGCCGTGACGGCGGGCGAGTCCTGCGGCGAGCTTGAGTCGACCAAGTCGGTGAGCGAGCTGTACGCGCCGGTGTCCGGTGAGATCACCGAGGTCAACGAGGCCGTCTCGGAGGACCCGTCGCTGGTGAACTCCGAGCCGTTCGAGGGTGGTTGGCTCTTCAAGGTGCGGATCACGGACGAGCCGGGCGACCTGCTCTCCGCCGACGAGTACACCGCATTCATCGCCGGCTGAGGAGTCGTCCCCATGTCTGTCCTGAACACGTCCCTGCACGAGCTGGACCCGGAGATCGCCGCGGCGGTCGACGCGGAGCTGAACCGGCAGCAGTCGACCCTGGAGATGATCGCCTCGGAGAACTTCGCTCCGCTCGCGGTCATGGAGGCGCAGGGCTCGGTCCTCACCAACAAGTATGCCGAGGGGTACCCCGGCCGCAGGTACTACGGGGGCTGCGAGCACGTCGACGTCGCCGAGCAGATCGCGATCGACCGGGTCAAGGAGCTGTTCGGCGCGGAGTACGCGAACGTGCAGCCGCACTCCGGTGCCTCCGCGAACCAGGCCGCGCTGTTCGCGCTGGCGCAGCCCGGGGACACGATCCTGGGCCTGGACCTCGCGCACGGGGGTCACCTCACGCACGGCATGCGGCTGAACTTCTCCGGCAAGCAGTTCAACGTGGTCGCCTACCACGTGGACGCGGAGACGGGTCTCGTGGACCTGGCCGAGGTCGAGCGGCTCGCGCTGGAGCACCGGCCGAAGGTGATCATCGCCGGGTGGTCGGCGTACCCGCGTGAGCTGGACTTCGCGGAGTTCCGGCGGATCGCGGACGCGGTCGAGGCGTACCTGTGGGTCGACATGGCGCACTTCGCCGGGCTGGTGGCGGCGGGGCTGCACGCGAACCCGGTGCCGTTCGCGGACGTCGTCACGTCCACGACGCACAAGACGCTCGGCGGGCCGCGCGGCGGGATCATCCTCGCGAAGCAGGCGTTCGCGAAGAAGCTCAACTCCTCGGTGTTCCCCGGCTTCCAGGGCGGTCCGCTGGAGCACGTCATCGCCGCGAAGGCCGTGTCGTTCAAGGTGGCGGCCTCCGAGGAGTTCAAGGAGCGCCAGCGCCGGACGGTGGAGGGTGCCCGCATCCTCGCCGAGCGGCTGACGGCGGCGGACGCGCGCGAGGCGGGCGTCAACGTCCTGTCCGGTGGGACCGACGTGCACCTGATCCTCGTCGACCTGCGGGAGTCCGCGCTCGACGGGCAGCAGGCGGAGGACCGGCTCCACGAGGTCGGGATCACCGTCAACCGCAACGCCGTCCCGAACGACCCGCGTCCGCCGATGGTGACGTCCGGGCTGCGCATCGGCACGCCGGCGCTCGCCACGCGCGGGTTCACGGCCGAGGACTTCGCCGAGGTCGCGGACGTCATCGCCGAGGCGCTGAAGCCGTCGTACGACGCCGAGGGGCTGCGGATCCGGGTCAAGGCGCTGGCCGACAAGCACCCGCTGTACCCCGGGCTGAGCAAGTAGTTCTTCTCGCGGGGGCACCCGACGAAGCGTGCCCCCGCCCTTTCTGGTTGGAGTTCCCCGTGGCCATCTCTGTGTTCGACCTCTTCTCGGTCGGCATCGGACCCTCCAGTTCCCACACGGTCGGACCGATGCGGGCGGCCGGGATGTTCGCCCGGCGGCTGCGGGGTGAAGGGCTGCTGGAGTCGGTCGCGTCGGTCCGTACGGAGCTGTACGGGTCGCTCGGCGCGACCGGCCACGGGCACGGCACCCCGAAGGCCGTCCTCCTCGGCCTGGAGGGGAACTCGCCGCGCACGGTCGACGTGGAGCACGCGGACGAACGCGTCGAGGCCATCAAGTCGTCAGGAACCCTGCGGCTGTTGGGCGAGCGGGAGATCCCGTTCTCCTTCGACGACGATCTGATCCTGCACCGGCGCAAGGCACTTGAGTACCACGCCAACGGGATGACGATCTGGGCGTACGACGCCGAGGGCGCCGAGCTGTTGTGCCGGACGTACTACTCCGTGGGCGGCGGGTTCGTCGTCGACGAGGAAGCCGTCGGCGCGGATCGCATCAAGCTCGACGACACGGCCCTCAAGTACCCCTTCCGCACCGGGGACGAACTCCTGCGGCTCGCCCGGGAGACGGGGCTGTCCATCTCCTCCCTGATGCTGGAGAACGAGCGGGCCTGGCGCACCGAGGACGAGATCCGGGCCGGGCTCCTCGACATCTGGCACGTCATGCAGGCGTGCGTGTCGCGGGGTCTGTCCCGGGAGGGAATTCTCCCCGGGGGCCTGCGCGTTCGCCGTCGCGCCTCCATGACGGCCCGTCAACTCCGGGCCGAGGGCGATCCGTTGGCCCGCTCCATGGAGTGGATCACGCTGTACGCCATGGCCGTGAACGAGGAGAACGCGGCGGGCGGGCGAGTGGTGACCGCCCCCACGAACGGCGCCGCCGGGATCATTCCGGCCGTCCTGCACTACTACATCAACTTCGTCCCCGGCGCCGACGAGGACGGCGTGGTCCGCTTCCTGCTGGCCGCCGGCGCCATCGGCATGCTCTTCAAGGAGAACGCCTCCATCTCCGGCGCCGAGGTCGGCTGCCAGGGCGAGGTCGGCTCCGCCTGCTCCATGGCCGCAGGCGCCCTCGCGGAAGTCCTCGGCGGATCCCCCGAACAGGTCGAGAACGCCGCCGAGATCGGGATGGAACACAACCTCGGCCTCACCTGCGACCCCGTCGGCGGGCTCGTCCAGATCCCCTGCATCGAGCGGAACGGGATGGCCGCGGTGAAGGCGGTCACCGCGGCGCGGATGGCCATGCGGGGGGACGGGTCGCACAAGGTGTCTCTGGACAAGGTCATCAAGACCATGAAGGAGACGGGGGCGGATATGAGCGTGAAGTACAAGGAGACTGCGCGGGGTGGGTTGGCGGTCAATATCATCGAGTGCTGAAAGAACCCCGGCAGGGACTCAGTTTGCCGATCGGCGGGCTACGGCTGCCAGCTGGGGATCCGTGCGGCCGTCACTGTCGTTCGGCGGTGAGGGACAGGTCGTGGATTATGAAGTGGAGTTGTACATCGTCCGTCGACTCCGTCCACAGTCCGTCGGCGTCGAGGACGGAGGCCGCGACCGTCCGGGCCTCGGCGACGAGTTCGGGGGTGTGGGTGAAGCCTGGCCAGGGGAGGACGGGGTAGTCGTTCTCCTCGCCGAACTGCCGCACTCTTTCCATGTCGCCCACGGCGGCGTGCGGGAGCGACGCGTTGGCCCAGGACCACAGCCAGGTCTGCTGGGAGACGCTGACGCTGCCGATCATGGTGAGCCGGCCGGTGAGGAACACCTTGCCGTCGCGTGACCATGTGATCCGCGCGTCGTCCAGCGACCAGTCGTACTGCACGTCCCCCGACAGGCCGAAGCGCTCGACCATGAGTGCCTGCCGCGAGCGGGCACGCTCCCGAGCCGCGAGCACGACCGATTCCCAGCCGGAGTGGTCATGCTTCGAGCGGTCGTCCACGGCGCCTCCTCGTGCGGAACTGTCGGCAAGATCCTGCCACCCCGGCCCGTGGCCGGGACCGTCGCGGGGCTGGAGGGGGGCGGAGCATAGGATTCCGGCGACCCCGGGGGAACCGGTGGTCCCGGGAGAACCGGTAGTAACGCCTTGCAGAAACGAGGGAACCCCATGTCCGACGAGCGCTTCGAGGTGGCCCGCGAGATAGCCGCGCCGCCGGCCCGCGTGTTCGCCGTCCTCACCGATCCGCGGGGCCATGTCGCCATCGACAGCTCCGGCATGCTCCAGTCCGCCGACGGGGAGCGGGTGTCGAAGGCGGGGGACTCCTTCGTCGTCCACATGGACCGGGAGGCGCTGGGCGACCGTCCGCTCGGGCGGTACGACGTGACGGTGGTGATCACCGCGTACGACGAGGACGCGCTGATCGAGTGGACCCCCGTCTCCCCCGGCCTCAAGCCGGACATCGACCACCGGTACGGGTACCTCCTGCGTCCCACCGCCACCGGCACGCTCGTGACCTCGTACTACGACTGGAGCCAGATCCACGAGCGGTACCGCGAGGCCGGTATCTTCCCGATCCTCCAGGAGTCCGCCCTGCGCGCGACCCTCGGCATCCTCGCCCGCACGGTCGAGAACCCCGCGTCCGCTGCCTGGACGCCGGGCACATCCTGATCGACGTCATGGAGTCCGTGGACGACCCCCTCACCGGCCTGCCCCACCGGCAGTCCCGGGGCTGCTCCTCCCCTGTCACGGACGGGACTTGGTTCTGGCGCCTCGACCTGCCGCACTACGTGAGGGGACGGGCGTATCGCATGCCGGCTCTCGTCGGCGAGCGGTTCGCCGCCGTCCACGACGCCGTCATGCCTGTCATCGGCTGGAGTTCGGCTGCTCCCTGGACGCTGCCGGACGTCGTCCTCGAACCCACCCCCCGACCCGGCCCCACCCGGGCCGAGTTCGACGCCGCCCTCCTCGAACAGTCCCGCCGACGGCCGCACGGCTCCTGGTCCCGGCCCCGCAAGCCGAGGGAACCGAAACCGCCCGATAGCATCGGATGATCTCCCGCCGAACAGCGGGCGGCGTGCGAGTGTCGAGGGGGCGGTGGGGTGGGCTGGTTGCGGGTGCCCGTGGGGGTGGACGCGGAGCGGTGGGTGACGCGGACGGGGTGTCGGCGCGTCCTCCTCGTCGTCCACAACGTCACTTCCGCGACACGGCTGTTGGACGTGCTGCCCCTGTTCCACAGCGATGTGCGGGTGCAGTTGTTCGCGACCTGCACGGGGTCTTCGCCGTTTCTCGCCGGGGTGCCCGAGTTGTTGGCGGGGGTGGGGGTGCCGGTGGTGCCTTGGGAGCAGGCGAAGGGGGAGGAGTTCGATCTGGCGGTGTCGGCCAGTTATGGGGGTGAACTGGGCGATATCCAGGCGAAGTTGGTCATACTCTCCCACGGAGTCGGATATAATAAGAGGCTAGCCACGCCGGAACGCCGGAACGCCGGAACGCCGGAACGCCGGAACGCCGGAACGCCGGAACGCCGGAACGCCGGAACGCCGGAACGGTCAGGGCAGGCGCCGGTGTTCGGCCTCTCGTCCGACTGGCTGTTGCGTGAGGACGGGCGTCCTCTGGCGACGGCGACCGTGTTGTCGCATCCCGAACAGCTGGACAGGCTCAGGGAGTCGGTGCCGCAGGCGGCGGAGACGGCGGCTCTGGCCGGGGACCCCTGTTACGACCGGATCCTCGCGGCCCTCCCCCAACGGAACCGATTCCGGCGGGCGTTGGGGGTGACTCCCGGACAGAAGCTGGTCGTGGTCAGCTCGACGTGGGGGCCCCGCTCCCTGTTCGGCGGCGACGCGCGGGCGGACGACGATCTCCTCCCCTGGCTGCTGTCCCGCCTCCCGGCGGAGCTCCCGACGGACGAGTACCGCGCGGTGGCGGTGCTGCACCCGAACATCTGGCACGGTCACGGCCGAGGCCAGCTCAGGGCCTGGCTGGACGACGCCTGCCGGGCGGGCCTGCACCTCGCCGACCCCCTCGAAGGCTGGCGGCAGGCCCTGATCGCGGCGGACTGCGTCCTCGGCGACCACTCCAGCGTCACGTACTACGCGGCGTCCATCGGCGTCCCCGTGCTCCTCGGCGCCTTCCCGCAGCAGGACCTGGCCCCGGACTCCCCGGTCGCCGCCCTCGGCCGCACGGCCCCGCATCTCACCCGGCACACCGGCCTGCGCGCCCAGATCGACCGGACGATCGCCGAACACGACCCCGCCCGTTACAAGGACCTCGCGGACCAGACGAGTTCGTCGCCCGGCGAGTCGGCCGCCCTCCTTCGGCGCCTGTTCTACGGCCTGTTGGACCTTCCCGAACCGTACGCGCGCCCCGCCCTCCTCGACCCCCTCCCCCTCCCACCGCACACCCCGGTTCAACTCACGGCCCCGGTGCGCGTGTTCACCCACCGCCCGGACACCGGCCGCCCGACGGTCGAGGTCACTCGGCACGCCGTGACCGGCGACTCCCCCGACCCCCACGTCACCGCCGACGCCGCCCACACGGTCGTCGACGAGGAGACCCGCGAGAGCGGCCGGCTGACGCTCGCCGACATCGTCGTACGCCGCGCCGACGCGGACGACCCGCGCCTCGGCCCGCCTGCCGCGTGGACGGCGGAGACGCTCGCGCGGTATCCGTACTGCGGGATGGCGGTCTACGTGGACGGCCCGGACCGGTGTGTGGCAGGGACCCGGGAGGGGACGGTCGTACGGCTGACGGCGGCACCGGAGCCGGACGGCAGGGTCGATCTGTGCGATCCGGCGGCGTACGCGTCGGCGTTGTACGCATGGCTGTCCGAAGGGGGCGGCATGCCCGGGGAGTTGACGGTGTGGACGGGCGCTCGGGCGCACCGGGTCACCGTCACGCCCTCACCCCTGAACTGAACTCCGGCGGCTCACGCCTCCAGTTCGGCCAGCCGCTCCCGCACCCGCTCCACCCCCGCCGAGTCCCTGTTCTCCTCGTAGCACTCGCCGGCGACCGCCAGGTCGGCCGCTTCCTCGGCGGACCGCCCCGCACGCCGGTACACGTCCGCGCGTACCTCGATCGCGTCGGCGCGCTGGGGCCCGGCGCCCTCGGCCGTCATGATGTCGACGGCCTTGTCGAGGCAGACGAGGGCCTGTTCGAGGTCCCCGGTGCTGCGGTGCAGTTCGCCGAGGCACATGTAGACGCGGCCCTGGTTGTGGGTGTCGCCGAGTGAACGGAACGCCACGAGGGCGCCGTTGAGCCGTGCGAGGGCGGCGGCGGAGTCGCCCGCGCCGGTCTCCGCGCGTCCGGTGTGCAGGTCGAGGAGGGCGATGGCGCGCTCCTTGTCCCGCCGGCCGTCGTCGCCTTCGGAGACGCGTTCCCAGATCGCGCGGGCCTCCTGGAAGCGGCGGGCGGCCTCTCCCCAGTGCCAGAGGCGGAGTTGGAGCAGTCCGGCCGTCTCCACGGCGCTGGCCTCACCCCGGTGGTGGCCGCAGGCGCGGTCGGCGGCGACGGCCTCGGCGAGCGCTTCCTCGGCGTCGGCGGCCCTCCCGACTCCCATGTACGCGAAGGCGAGTTGGACCAGCATCCGGCCGAGCGCACGAGGCTCGCCGAACTCCTCGGCCTGGCGGCGTGCGGCCTCGACGCCCAGGAGGTGGGTGTCGATCCACTGCGCGTGGAACCCGAGCCGCAGGTGGAGGCTCCAGGTCGCCTCGCACAACTGCCAGACGAGGTCGTCGAATCCGTGGTGCGCGGCGGCCCGGATCGCGGCGGCGATGTTCTCCCGCTCCCGGCTCAGCTCCTCCAACGCCCGCTTGCTGTCGCCGGGTTGGTCGTTCTGCGTGAACCCTCGGTAGGCGGCCCCGACCCGCCACCGCAGCGGCATCACCCGAAAGTCGGCGCTCGCCGTGGACTTGAGGAGCGCCACGGCGACTCGCCTTGCCG
Organism: Streptomyces sp. S6; assembly: GCF_054880855.1. Classification (NCBI taxonomy): domain Bacteria; kingdom Bacillati; phylum Actinomycetota; class Actinomycetes; order Kitasatosporales; family Streptomycetaceae; genus Streptomyces; species Streptomyces sp. S6. Next base: position 9,329 of record NZ_JBTYMC010000026.1, read on the forward strand.
ACGCGGCCGTTCGGCTGTGGCCGTCCTCGGCGAGGGCCAACTCCCGTGCGTGTGCGCGGGCGGCGTCGTGGAAGCGGTAGCGCTCTTCCTCGATCTCGGTCAACAGGTGGACGTGGGCGAGGTGTTCGAGCCGGGTGCGGGCCTGGTCCTCGGTCACTCCGGCGGCGTGCGCGGCGAGGGGGACGGTGAGGGCGGGCCAGGCCCAGGAGCCGAGGGCGCGGTAGAACGCGGCGTCTTCCGGGGGGAGTTCGCGGTAGGAGACGTCGTGGGCGAGGCGTACGGGGTCGCTGGTCATCGCTGCGCCTTCTTCCTCGGGCCGTCGTAGTTCCTGGGCCACCCGTGCCCAGCTCAGGTGGGTGCGGGTGGCGAGTCCGGCGCCGGTCGTGCACACCGCGAGCGGGTAGCCGCCGGTGCCCTCGGCGACCGCGCGGACGTCCGCTTCCGGGGCGGCTCTTCCCACCGTACGCGTGAGGAGGAGCATCGAGTCCTCGGTCGACAGCGGCTCGACGGTGCGGGGGCGGGCGCCGTGGTGGGCGATGAGCCGTCCGAGCCGGTGCCGGCTCGTGACGAGGACAGCCGAGGTGGGTGAGGCGGGGATCAGCGGCAGGACCTGGGCGTCGTCGTGCGCGTTGTCGAGGACGACGAGGAGGCGCAGGCCGGCCGTCAGGGTGCGGTACAGGTCGCGTTGGCGGGCCTCGTCGCCGGGTACCCGGTCGGGGGTGACGCCGAGTGCTCCGAGGAAGCTGGCGAGGACTTCGGAGGGGGTGAGGGCGGTGGTGGCGGAGTCTCCGGCGAGGTCGACGAAGAGGACGCCGTCGGGAAAGCGGTCCCTGAGCCGGTGGGCGCCCCGGACGGCCACGGCGGTCTTGCCTATGCCGCCGGGGCCGGTGAGGACGCCGACGGCCGGGGCACCGGTGTCGGCTTCGCCGGGCAGCGCCTCGATCCACTCCACGACGTCGTCGCGGTCCGTGAACACGGCGGTCAGCGGGGGCAGCATGCGGGGGCGGATGGCGGCGACCTCGGTGGTGCGGCGGTCGAGCCGTGACACCTCGCGCAGCCATGCGCTCACCTCGTCGGCGAACTCCGGCGAGGTGCGGGCGAGTTCGAGCAGGTCGCGGGCGGCGTCGGCGCGGGCCGAGGCGGTGACCGGGAGGGTGGTGTCCGTCTCGGGCCGGGCTCGGCCGAGCAGTCCGTGGAGCCGTTCGGAGACCCGCCGTCCCGTCTCGCCGCCCGCGCCGGACAAGGCACCGGAGGCGACCGTACCGACCGCCGAGATCGCCAACCCCATCAACGCTTCCACGTGGATCGCCCCCAACTCGCCGTTGCGGAAATCGTATCCACAAGATCTCTGTGTGGGGCAGCGAGGCAGAAGATGGCACTTTCCTTACTGTGTGCAATTAATCACGCACAATCCGCTACCGTTCCTCCTGTGACTGGCTTGCAAGCCGCGCTCCGGGGACCGCTGGGAAGCGGTGTCTCCGAGGTGCTGAATCTCTCCGCTCCCCCGGCCGTGGATCCCGCCTTCCCCGCGCTTCGCAAGACCGCCGAGACCGGGAGGTCAAGTGCCGCGCACTGACGGCGGGTTGGTGAGACAGGTACGGACACCGCCAGCGGAGCCGGGAGACACGCACACGCACGGCCGCCCCCGCCGACTCCCCCCACCCGTACGCCCGAACCCCCACTGGCTCCCCGGCCTCCTCACCACCCTCGCCCTCGTCCTCACCTGTCTCACCACGGCAGCGGCGCAGGGCGTGCTCCCGGCGCCCTGGGCCGACGGCTCCCCCTCAAGGCGCCCTGCGGTGCGGGAGCGGTGGGCGGAGGTCGGGGTGCTGCGGCTTCAAGTCGGGGCGGAGGGTGTGGTGTTCTCCCCGGCGGACCGGCGCCGGCTGGTCGCGGTCGGCGGAGGCGGGGTGGAGGCGTGGGACGTGGCGGACGCCGCGCGGCCGGTCAGGGTGCACGTCTCGCGCATGGCGGACGTGGGCGCGGTGTCGGCGCTGGGGGTCGACGCGGACGGCCGGACGGTGTTCGCCGCCTCGGACGAGCAACTGATCACCTGGGAGGCCGGGTTGGGGGTGCTCACCCGGCTGGAGTTCGCTCCTGAGGTCAGGGACGTGAAGGCGTTGCGCAAACGCACCGAGAGCCTCGATCTGGTGGTCCGGCGCTCCCGGAATCTGACGGTTCTTCAGGAGGCCGCCGCGACGGACGGCGTCGCCCGTGAGAGCTTCATGACGACGGCGAGTTTCGCGGAGGGCGCGCACGCCGCGCAGTTCTCGCCGGACGGCAACACCCTCGCTCTGGCTGACGACTTGGGGAACGTGCAGCTCTGGGACCTCTCCCGGAACTACGAACCCACCCCGAGGGGACGGCCGTTGAACACCGGGGCCCGGCTGCCCCGGGCCGTCGCGTTCAGCCCGGACGCCACGCTCCTCGCGGTGATCGGCAGGGACGAGGTCGTCCGGCTCTGGGACGTCACCCATCCGGACCGTCCCCGTCACCTCGGCAGCCCTGCCCGGCTCCCCGCCAGATCGGTCGCGTTCAGTGCGGACGCGCGGCTGGTGGCGACGGCGGGGGCGGACGGCAGGGTGGCGTTGTGGCGGCGGTGAACCGCGGGTTCAGCCGCACGGCGGGTGGTACGGGAGGTCTGCCGAGACGTGTTCGCGCCATGCCTCCTTCGTCAACGCCGTGCGGCTCGCGGCGCAGATGAGGGCGCGGGCCTGGGGGACGGCGGTCTGCCAGAGGCGGACGGTGCCGTCGTTGCCGGTGCTGAGGAGGGTGCCGTGGGGGAGGAAGCGCAGGCCGGAGACCGAGCCGGCGTGGCCGGGGACGGGGGTGCCGTAGAGGGCGGCGTGGGTGGGGTCGGCGGTGTTCCACAGGCGGATCTCGCCGATCGCGTCGCCGCTGGCGAGGAGTTTCCCGTCGGGGGAGAAGTCGGCGGAGTTGAGCATGGCGCCGGCGGTGAGGGTGTCCCCGACCATGCGCGGGGCGCCGGTGCCGGAGACGTTCCAGAGGTGAAGCCGGCTGTCTCCGCCCGCCGTCGCGATGAGGCGGCCGTCCCGGCTGAGGGCCGTCGTGAGGACGATCTGCGGGATGATCTCGTATCCGGTCAGCGTCGGGGCGGCGCCCCGGGTGACCCGCCAGGCGCGGAGCATTCCGATCATGTCCGCCGAGAACACCGTGCCGTCGGCGGGGTCGGACACCAACGCCCGTACGGGGCGGCTGATTCCGCCGAGGTCTTTGCCAAGTGCCGTCGGCCGGCCCGGATCTGATATGTCCCAGGCGCGCAGACCACCCCCGAACTGGTTGCGGATCTCCAGGTAGCCCGCGACGAGGGTGGTGCCGTCGCCGCCGAAGGCGACCGCCGACACCGGGTCGCCGTTCCAGGTCAGCGGCGGTGAGAGGGCCACCGGGCGGGCGGGTGAGGTGACGTCCCAGAGCCGGACCGCGCCGGTGAACTCTCCGGTGGCCAGCACCGGCCGCGCCCCTGGCCGGAACGCGAGCGCGTTCACCGAGCCGGTCAGCGGCGGGAGTTCACCGAGGCGGACGAGCCGGTCGGGGGCGGAGACGTCCCACAGGGTGACGCGGTTGCCGGTCGCGACGGCGGCCCGGCGGCCGTCGGGCGTCACGGCGAGGGCCAGCACCTCGTCGCCGATCGCCAACGCCGGTGGCAGCCGCCACAGTCGGACGAATCCGTCGCCGCCGCCGCTGGCGATCGTCCGGCTGTCCGGGCTGAAGGCAAGGGCGCCGACCAGGCCCGAATGGCCGCGCAGGGTAGGGGTGATGACGCGGGCGCGGGCCGGGGCGCGGACGTTCCAGACGTTGACGCCGCCGGAGGTGTCGCCGGTCACGAGGAGCTGTCCGTCGGGGCTGAAGGCGACCGAGTTGACGACCGAGCCCAGCATCAACTGGTTGACGGGGGTGAGGTGTCGGGGGTCGGCGAGGTTCCACAGCAGGACGCGGTAGTCGCTGGAGGCGGTGGCGAGGGTACGGCCGTCGGGGCTGATCGCGATCTGGTTGACGACGACGCTGTGGCCGCCGCGCGGGTCGGGCAGCGCCTCGGGGCGGGCCGGGTCGGAGACGTCCCACAGCTTCAACAGGGCTGCCCCGGTGCCCCCTTGGGCGGTTCCGCCGCACGCGACGAGCGTCTTCAGGTCGGGGGTGAGGGCGACGGACTGGACGCCCTGGCCGCGCACGCTCAGGGGTGTGCTGAGCCGGCGGGGGGCGCGCGGGTCGGCGAGGCTCCAGAGTTGGACGTCGCTGGTGAGAGCGGACGGCGGGGAGCCGGGCGCGACCATGCCCGTGGTGGTGGTGCCGACGGCGAGCGTGCGGCCGTCGGAGCCGAGCGCGAGGCTGCCGACCGTCCCTTGCGGGGAGACCCTTACGGGGTCGGCGAGCGGCTGTGGGTGGGCGGGGTCGGAGACGTCGAGGATGCGGATCAACCCGTCCGAACTGCCCCACACCAGCAGGTTGTTGCGTCTGTCGTAGGCCAGGGGCTGGATGCCGCCGGACGCGGTGCCGACGCGGATCGGGCCGGCGAGCGGGGTGGCCGCCTCGGTGCGGGGGACGTTCCACAGGCGCAGTTGACCCGCGGTGTCGGAGGCGGTGGAGGCGGCCGTCATCAGGTGTCCGCCGGGGCCGAAGGCAAGCGTGTGGACCAGGCCGAACCTGTCGGGCAGGGTCTGCGGGAGCACGGCGCCGGATGCGGCGAGCAGCCGGGTGCGCAGGGTGTCCGTGGGCCGCATGTCGTAGGCGGTCAGGTCGAGTTGGGCGGCGAGCGCGCTGTCCGTGCCGCGCAGCCGGTCCGCCTCGGCGGTGACCCGGTTGAAGATCGCCTCGTCGCGCTGCTCGACGGCCTCCCGGCGGCGGTCGAGGGCGTAGAGGGCGAGTCCGGAGGCGATGAGGGCGAGCACGGAGACGACGGCGACGGCACCGCGCCGCAACCGGCGGGCGCGGCGCTCCTGGGCGCCGGAGGCGTGCAGGAAGTCGGCGGCGAGCGGGGTGACGTCGGCGGGGTCAGCGGAGTCGGCCCAGAGGCGGGCGTTGTCGAGGCGGTTCCCCCTGAACAGGACGTCCTTGTCCCGGTGTTCGCCGCCGGACCAGCGGACGGCGGCCTCCCACACCTCCTGGCGGACCAGGGAGCCCTGCTTGTCGGGCGCGATCCACTCGTCGAGCTTGTCCCACCCCCGCAGCAGCGCCTCGTGGGTGATCTCGACGGTCTCGCCGTCCCGTCCGCCGCCGTTCTGCGTGAGGAGCCGCGCCTCGGTGAACGCGTCGACCACGGGCGGGACTTGGGCCGGGTCGCGGGCCTCTTGGAGGAGTTCGCGGCGGGTGCGGCGGCGGAACGTGGTCTCGCCCTGCTCGTCGACGCGGACCAGTCCGGTGAACAGGGCGCGGGCCACGTCCTTCTGAGGGTCCGTCAGTTCGTCGTACACCCGCTGGGCCGCCTGGTTGACGGCGTCGTCGATGCCGCCGCCCGTGCGGTACGCGGCGAGGGTCATCCGGTCGCCGGTGCGCTGCTGCCAGGTGGAGAGCAGGGCCTGGGAGAGGAACGGCAGCCGGCCCGGCGGGTACACGTCGGGGCGTTGGGCGGCGCCCGCGCGCAGGTCGCGGACGATGGCGTCGGTGAGCCGGGGGTCGATCGAGAGGCCGTCCACCCGGGTCACGGGGGACTCGATGGCCGCGCGGACCTCGGCCTCGGTCATCGCCCCGACGATCACGTTGTTGCGCAGGGCGCTCAGCAGATGCGGGTAGGGGGTGCAGTCGCCGTAGCGGTCGGCGCGCAGGCCGTAGACGATCAGGGCGAGGGGGGTGAGGGCGGCGAGGGCGTCGACGAAGCGGGTGCGGGCGGATTCGTCGTGGCACTGCGTGAAGAGTTCCTCCAGTTGGTCGACGACGATGACGACGCGGTGGCCCGGCGGGAGTTGGAGAGTGCCGCAGACCAACTCGCGGAACGCGGCGGGTCCGTTGTCCAGGGCCGCACGGAAGCCGGCGGCTTCGGTTTCCGTCAGTCGGGCGCAGGCTTCGGCGAGTTGGCCGACGGGGTCCTCCGTGGGGCGCAGCAGAAGCTGCGGCCAGTGCTGGGAGCCGGGCAGCGGCTCCCCCCGTGCCAGGGCCGGGAGGAGACCGGCCCGCAGGAGCGAGGACTTGCCCGCGCCGGAGGGGGCGACGACCGCGGCGGGCGCGTCCAGGCCCACGCATCGGTGGAGCGTCCCCGCCAACTCGGCCAGCAGCCGCTCCCGTCCGAAGAACCAGTGCGCCGAGTCCTGGTCGAACGCCTTCAGTCCGGGGTACGGGCACTCCTCGACGGACGAGGGCCGGGCGTCGTAGGCGATCGTGCCGTCGGAGTAACGGTGGACGACGATGTCGCCGCCGGCCTGGATGACGGTGCTGTCGCCCGCCGCCCACGCGGTGAGGGTGAGAGCGACCCTGTCCTGACTGTCCGTCATGGCTTGGGTGCCTGCCCGAAGTTCATGTCGCCGTGCGCCTGGAAGATGCGGGAGTTGTCGTGGGACTCGGCGTGGAAGGCGGTGCCGGCGTTGTGCCTGCCGGGGTCGGCGAGGCCGGTGAGTTCGGCGACCAGGCCGAAGACGGCGCGGGCGGCGTCCGGGTCGTCGGCGACGAGTGCTCTGAATCTCTGCTGCCAGACCGCCGTGAGGGCGGCGCGGTTGTCGGTGTTCGCCGGGTCGGCGAGCAACAGCTCGCGGTCCCGGGTGAGTTGGAGGGCGAGCAGGTCAGCCTCGGGTGTGCCGCGCCGGCGGGCGAGGAAGGCGCGGGCGCGTTCCCAGGTCTCCGCGGTGAGTGCGCTCACGAGTGCGTTCGCGGCGCTCGCCGCGAGTGTGGCCAGTTCGGTGTCCATGTGTCCGCCCCCCGTGGCGGTGTGGGTCGTCTTGCAAGGACTGTTCTCGCACCGGTCAAGGCCGTCCGGGCGCGTTGACCGCTCTTGGTGCGCTTCGGACTTGTCGTGACCGTTCGTGTGTACGGGCCGACCGGACGGAGTCCCCCGATGCCGTTGTCCACGGCTCCGCCCGGCCGGCCCTGGGCGCCGCTCACGCCCGTTTCCCCCTGTGCGCGGGCCCCGCATCCGGCTCCCCGGGTCCGCGTTGTCAACGTACGGCGGGGTGCGGGCCGTGTCCTCAGGGGTCGCCCCCCGGTTCTGCGTCCGTACCTCCCGAGAAGCGGACCCCTTCGATGTCGTCCAGGTGGGCCTCCAGGGCGGAGACCAGGGAGACGACGCCGTGGAAGGGCCGGCCCCTGTCGTCGGGGCCGGTCTTCACCGTCCCCTCCAAGTGGCCCTCCGTCGACCTGCGCAGTTCGATGAGGATCAGCACGCCGGACTCCGTTCCCTGCGGTCGCCGATATCGCACGGTAGGGCGGCAGTTGGGGAACCGCCTCGGGAGCGGACCCCGAGAAAACCGGTGGGTCGCCCCTGGGACGGCCGTCGTCGCGGTCACTCCTCGTCCAGCTTCAGCCCCTTCAACTGCTCCCGGGTCAGGTGCAACTTGTCGTAGGCGTGCTGGAGATGGGTCTCCACGGTCTTCTGGGCGACGCCGAGGCGCTGGGCGATGCCCTGGTTGGAGAGGCCGGCGCGCATGAGGCGGACGGCTTCGCGTTCGCGCGGGGTGAGACCGGCGAGCGCGGAGACGGGGCCGGTGAGGCTGAGGCCCAACTCGGCGGCGAGGCGCCGGGTCTGGGCCTCGTAGGCGTGGGCGCCGGCCTCGGTGAAGGTGTGCAGGGCTTCACGCAACGCGGATTCCGCCGCCAACCCGCGCCCGAGTGCCGCTGATTGACGTGCCGTCACGAGCCTTACGCGGGCCCCCTCCAGCGGCAGGCCCGCTTCCTTCGCCAGCGTGAGGGCCTCCTCGCAGGACGCGAGCGCGGCGGCCGGTTCGCCGCGGGCCTCGGCGATCTGGGCGCGGACGCGGGCCACGGCGAGCTGGGCGGACGTCCGGTTCGCGGAGCCGGTGCGGGCGACGAACGCGGCGAGTTCGCGGGCCGCCTCCTGGGTGCGGCCGAGCCGGGAGAGGGCGTCCGCGCGGACCGGGCCGAAGAGGTGGGCGCCGGGTTCGCGGGACGAGTAGTGGGCCTCGATCGCCTCGGCGGCGTCCAGGAAGCCGGGGAGGTCCTCGGCGGCCTGGGCGATGGCGGCGCGGGCGCCTGCCGCGAACGCGAAGCTCATGGGGCTGGCGAGGAGCTGGGACCAGTCGGTGGCCTCCCGCGAGTGCCGGGCCGCCTCCTCCCAACTGCCCTGTGCGGCAAGGGGGTAGCAGGCGAGGGCGTGCAGCAGGGGGTAGTCCCAGACGCGGCCGTTCTCCGCCGCGTCCCCGATCGCCGACGCCGTCAGCCGGACCGCCTCCGCGAGGTTGCCCCGCCGGTACTCGGCCTCTCCGAGGAACCCGAGCCCCTGTCCGATCCGCAGCGCCTCACCCCGGGTCGCCCGCTCCACCGCGCTGCTCAGGTCCGCGTGCGCGCCGTCGAGGTCGTCCGTCCACAGCCGGATCATCCCCCGCGCCACCAGTCCGTCGAGTCCGGCGGCGGCCCCCGGCAGGTGCACCGCCCCCAACTCCCGTAACGCTCTTGCCGAATCGCCCGCCAGCGCCGCCCCCACCGTCTTCGCGAACCACGCGAACGCCCTCACCCACGGCTCCCGCGTCCGCGCCGCGACCGCCGTGTCGCCGTAGAACACCATGTCCTGGTAGTCGAGTTGGACGACACCGATGATGGCGAGCTGGGTGGCGATGCGGGCTTCGAGGTCGACGGGGGCCAAGAGGGGCGGGGTGCCCTGCGTGCCGTCCCCCACACTCCGCACCCCCTCCAACGCCCGTAAGAACAACCCCCGCGCCTCCCCGATCCGTCCGCCGAGCAACACCAGGTAACCGTTCACGTAATCCACCCACGGCTCCGGTGCGAGCGCGCCCAGCTCCCCCTCGTACCGCCGGGCGGTGGACGCGTCGCCGCTCACCAGCAGTGCCTCGACGGCGGTCAGGAGGCGGGCCCGTACGTGTGGGCCGGGGGGCGTCAGTTCGAGTGCGTGTCCGGCGTAGACCGCGGCCAACCGCAGGTTGCCCAGGGAGAGTTGGCGGCGGGCCTCGCGTTCGGCCGCGAGGGCGACGTCCTCGTTGCGGCCGTCGTCCGCGGCGATCCGGTGCCACAGCGCGTCGGGTCCGCCGAACGCGGCGGCGGCGCGGTGCAGACGGCGGCGGCGTCCCGGGCTCATGTCGCTGTAGACGTAGTCACCGATCACCCCGTTGGGAAACGCGAGCGCACGCCCGCCGGTCCCGGGCACCTCGGCCAACAGCCCGGCCCGCACGGCCTCGTCGAGTGCCTCCTCGGCATCGCCGGCCCGCGCCGGGGAACCCTCTGACCCCGCCAACTCCCGTGCCTGCGCCAGCAGGAACCGCCGCCCCAGCACCGCCCCCGCCGCGACGAGATCCCGCGTGGCCGGTGCGCACGACCCCAGCCGGGAGATCAGGGTGAGCGGCATGGACCGGTGGGCCGGCAGCGGACCCTGCCCGTAGGCGAGCGTGTGCGGGGCGACCTGCTGGAGCAACTGCCGTGCGTGCAAAGGGTTTCCGCCGGTCAGCTCGTGCAGGTGCGCCGCTCCGGCGGGGGACAGCCGGGGCTGGCCCCAGGACGGCGCGAGCCGCAGCAGCGCGTCCGCCGAGAGCCCCTCCAGCCGTACGACGGCGCCCTGTTCGGACTCGACGAGCCGCCGCCACCCTTCGTGCAGCCCCTCGTACGCCCGCCCCCACGATCTGCCCCGCGTGACGGCCGCGTCCACCGGGACGTGCGCGAGCACGAACAGCACCGGCTCGCCGCGCAGCGACCGCGCGGCGAGCCGGAGGGCCGTCATCGACGGCCGGTCACCCCAGTGCGCGTCGTCCACGACGACGACCACCGGGCCCACTCTGCGCAGGTCCTCCGCGAGTGCCCGTGCAACGAGCGCGGGGTCGGCCTCCTCGGTCAGCTCCCCGCCCCGCGCGCCTGGGAGGTCCTGGACGATCTGCCGCAGCACCTCCCAGGGCCGCCGCTCCCACGCCTCGTCCCCGTAGGACCGGGCGACCAGCGGTGGCGCGGCCTCCTGGAGGAACGCGGCGACGAGCGCGGACTTCCCGATGCCGGGCGCCCCTTCGACGACCACGACGGTGGGCCGCAGCCGCCGCGTCTGCCGCCACGCCTCGCGCAGCACGGCGAGTTCGGCCGCGCGCCCGGCCGGCGGAGAGGGATTCGGTACGAAAAGGTCACCACTGGCCGCCACGGAGCCGCCCCTTCCCCGCCATCGGACGCTCAGTATGGCCGGATACGAGCGCCCGGAACAGAGTCAGGGCGAGCAGGGCCTCAGCCCTTGAACCCCTCGGGCCGCTCCGGCGAAGCCTCCGCCAGCGCCGTGCGCACCGCCTCCACCCCGCCCCGGAGCCCGTACACCGGCGTCTCCGGCTGCTGACGCCACGACTCGTCGATGGACCCGGCGTCCACCGAGTCGAACCCCAGCTCGTCGACCAGCGCCCGCACCTTGTCCTTGGCCGAGGCGTCGTCCCCCGCGACGGGTACCGCGATCCGCTCGGGGTCCCCGGCGGGCCGGTGCCGGTCCAGGATGTCCTGCGCGTACGTCCCGTTGAACACCTTCACGACGGCGTGCCCGAGCCGGTCGGACACCCACCGGCTCTCGGTGACGCCCTCGTCCTCGATCCCGGCGATCCGCCCGTCCCGCTGCTGCGGGTAGTAGTTGTTCGTGTCGATGACGACCGCGCCTTCGGCGGCACCGTCGAGCACACCCTTCGGCAGCCCCGCGATCGCCTTGAGCGGAATGGTGACGACGACGATCTCGGCGCCCTCGGCCGCGTCCGCCACGTCGACCGGTGTGGCCCCCGTCTCGGCGGCGAGGCCGGCGAGCGTCTGCGGGCCACGGGAATTGGCGACGGACACGTCGTGGCCGAGCGCGGTCAGCCGCCGGGTGAGGTTGCCGCCGATGTTGCCCGCCCCGATGATGCCGATCTTCATGACAGACCCTCCAGATGGATGCACGTGCATTCATCCGCGACAACCGGAAGGCCGCACCCCCTATTCCCGCCCGCCCCCCACTTGGCCGGAAGCGTCCTGCGGCAAGGAGCGACTAACGTACCGGCATGCCCGACACCCCCTTGGTCCTGCACGCCGAGAACACCCACGTCGTACGAGACGGCCGCCCCATCCTCCAGGAGGTCACCCTCCGGGTCCGCGCCGGCGAACACTGGGCCCTCCTCGGCGCCAACGGCGCGGGAAAGTCAACCCTGTTGGGCCTGCTCGGCGCCCGCGTCCACCCCACGCACGGCACGGTGGACGTCCTGGGCAGACGCCTGGGCCGGGTTGACGTACGGGAGTTGAGGTCGTACGTCGGACACGTCGACCCCCGCCACCCCCTGCACGACCCGCTGACCGTCCAGGAGGTCGTCCTCACCGGCGTCACCAACTCGGTGGCCCCGCTCCCCCGTTGGCAGCCGACGGCGCAGCAGCGCGCCAGGGCCGAGGAGCTGACGGAGACCCTGGGGCTGGCCGCCCTCAGGGACGCCCGCTGGCCCACGCTCTCGCAGGGCCAGCGCGGCCGTACCCTCATCGCCCGCGCCCTGATGCCGAGCCCCCGCCTGCTGCTGCTCGACGAACCGGCGACCGGCCTCGACCTGCCGGGCCGGGAGCAGTTGATCGGGGCGCTCGGGACGCTCGCCGAGGAGCACCCCGCCCTGGCGACCGTCCTGGTCACCCACCACCTGGAGGAACTCCCGCCGCACACGACCCACGCGCTGCTGCTGCGCGACGGCCGCACGCTGGCCCAGGGCCCGGCGCCGCAGACCCTCACCGCCGGCCTCGTCGGCAAGTGCTTCGACCTGCCCCTCGCCCTGGACCGGCACGACGACGGCCGCTGGAGCGTACGCATCCAGCGGCCGAGGCGTTGAACGACCCGGAACCACCCCGGGGAAACCCCGGGGCAACCGGTTACTTGCTCAGGTGCGCCCAGAACTCGTCGAACGACAGCTTCTTGTCCCCGTCGAGGTCACGGCTCTTGATGATGGACTCGGCGACGGACTCGGTGACGTTCCAGTCGCCCCCCTGCGCCAGGGCGGTCTTGAACTCGGCCGCGGTGATCTCGCCGTCACCGTCCGTGTCGATCCGGTCGAATTCCTTGCGCGCTTCTTCGATGCTGGCCACCGATCCGCCCCTTATCCACTGCTTGCTGTCGTGCTGACGCAGGTCAGACTAACCGGCCTGAGCGGCGCGCAGTGCGGTGACCACCCACGCGAAGTCCTCCGCGTGCGGCGGGGCGGGCTGCCGGTTCACGATCGACAGCAGCTCCCGGTAGCGGGCGACGCGCTCGTTGAACCCGGCGGTCATCCGCTCCAGCACGTCCTGCCGGTCGGCGTCCCCGAACAGGTCCCGCAGCACGTCCGCCGCCTCGGGAGCGTCCGGCGCGACTCCCCGCTCCCGCACCGGCGCCACCCGCTCGACGAGCCGCTTCGCGAACCACACCGCCTCCCCGGGCGGTGAACTCGCCGTCCGGGCACCCGCGTTGAACTCGACCGCCCGCCGCATCTGGGCCCGGAACTCCGGGTCCTCCAGCATCTCCGCCAACTCCACCCAGGCGTCCACCTGTTCGGGCGTCGGATCGTCGGACAGCTCGACGGCCATCCGCCGCATCCGCTCCTGGATGTCCGGGTCGACCTCCGGCAGCCCGTGCAGCGTCTCCGCCACGAACTCCTCCATGATCCGCTGCCGTTCGGCCGCGGACAGCTTCGCCAGCCTGTGCATGAGCTTCATCTCCTCCGTCGTGGAACCTCGTCGTGCGACGCTCGACAGCACGGCCCGGACCACCTTCAGCGACCGGATCCGGACGTCGATGGCGGCGACGTGCGTCGCGGCCACCTCCGCGACGGTCCGCTCCCCCGCCAGCACCTCCCGGACCGCGTCGAGCCCGAGCCCGAGCTCACGCAGCGTGCGGATCAGCTCCAGCCGGGCGGCGCCGTCGGCGTCGTACAGCCGGTAGCCGCCCGGGGAGCGGCCGACGGGGTCGAGAACGCCCTCGTCGGACCAGTAGCGGACGGTGCGGACGGACAGTCCGCTGGAGCGGGCCAGCTCGCCGATGGTGAACAGCCCCGTACCGTGGTCGATCATGTTCCGGAGTCTGGGCCTTCCAGTGGGTGGAGACTCAAGAGGAAGCTCAAGAGGGGATGCGGAGTGGAGACGCTGAGGGACATTCTCGACGGCGCGGCCCGGGGCGTCTTCCCACCGCCGGACGGCGGCCTCACGGTCGTCCCCCAGATGTCGCAGCGCCACGCGGGCGTCCTGTCGTTCACGGCCCACGCCGTCGTCTTCCTCGACGAGGACCCGGATTGGGTGCGCGCCCAACTCGCGGGCGTGGACTGCGATCCGCTCTCCGCGCCGATGCATCCGGCTTTCCTGCACGCCCTGTTGGAGCGGACGGGCCGCAGTGCGGAGACGGTCGACGCGATGCTGGTGGCGGTGCCCCGCGAGGGTGAACTCCCGTTGCCGCTGCGGGAGATCGAGGACCCCGGGCACCCTCGGGTCAGGTACGCGCTGGAGCGGCGTGCCGAGGTCCGCGTCTGGGAGGCGGCAGGTGGCGTACTGGTCCTGGGGCGGGGCATCGGGGGCCGGCTCGAAGTGTCCGTCGAGGTCGACGACCTGGCCCGGGGAAAGGGACTCGGACGGCAACTGGTCGCCGCCGCCCGCTACTTGGCCGGGGAGCCGGTGTGGGCGCAGGTCGCGCCGGGGAACGCCCGCAGTGTGCGGGCGTTCCAGGGGGCGGGCTATGTGCCGGTGGGTTCGGAGGTGTTGATGCTCAACCCCTGAACAGCCCTCAGTGCCACGGCTCGAAGTACGGGTTGCTCTGGCAGTCGTCCATGATCTCGATCTTCTTGACCTTGTCGACCGGGCAGACGCCGAGGATGTACTGGCGGGCGACCCCGCCGGGGAAGGCCACCTCGACCTGGTCGGCCCACTTGTGGGTGTCGCCGATGGTCTTGTTGACGTCGATGCCGCCGGGGGCGTCGATGTAGTAGTTCCAGCCGGACTTGTACCAGGTCTTGTACAGGTCGTGGTCGTAGGTCGTGGAGACGTACGGGGAGGGCTGGTTGACCAGGACGTACTTCTCGACGTCGTACTGGCCGTTCATGTCCTTGGGGAAGAAGCCCACCGGGAAGATCTTGTCGGGGCTGCGGCTGTCGCTGCGGTAGAGGGTGCCGCAGGTGGTGCGCCAGACCGGGTCGGGGGTGATGCGGTCGATGTCGAGGTCGTGGTCGGCCGCGGCCTTCAACTTGTCCTCGAACTGGGGGCACTTGGGGGCTGCGGCGAGGGTGGGGGCGGGGGCTGCGGCCGAGGTCGCGAAGACGGCGGTCAGGCACAGGACGACGGCAGCGGCACGCCGCCGCACGGAAGTGGTGATCATGCCGGGCAGCCTGCCGGGTGGCCGGCTGCTTCCCGGGGACCTTCACCCGTACGGCGGCGAGTCAACTGACCTTGGTTCAACCGGGGTTCACCGGAAGATGCCCGTGTGCCCCAGCGAGTACCGCCCCGGCTGGGGGTAGACCGCGAGTCCGTGCGGGCCGGAGCCGACCTTGATGCGGGCGAGCTGCTTGCCGGTGCTCGTGTCGATCGCGTACACCTCCGCGTCGTAACGCCCCGACAGCCACAGGACCTTGCCGTCCGCCGAGACGCCGCCCATGTCGGGGCTGCCGCCCTGCGGGAGGTGCCACTTCTTCGTCAGCTTGTTCTGTGTGAAGTCGAAGATGGAGATGGTGCCCTCACCCCGGTTGGAGATGTACATCTCGCGGGAGTCGCGGCTGACGTAGAGGCCGTGGCAGCCCTTGCCGGTGGGCAGGAACTCCGGTTTGCCGAAGGTCTTTCCGTCGACGATCCACATGCCGTCGGCCATCATGTCGGCGATGTAGAAGCGCTGTCCGTCCGGCGAGATCTTCACGTCCTGCGGCATCGCCCCGCGGAACGGCAGCTTCTGCTGTCCGACGACCTTCATGCTCTCCGTGTCGACCTTCAGCAGCTCGCCGCTGAACTCGCAGGAGACGATGAAGTACCGCCCGTCCAGGGAGAAGTCGGCATGGTTGACGCCGTAGCAGGTCACCGGGACCGTCTTGGCGATGGCCATGGAGTGCGGGTCGCGGAAGACCAGCTCGCGGTCCATGGAGGCCATCACGACCGCGTACTTCCCGTTCGGCGTGAAGTACAGGTTGTACGGGTCGTGCACCTCGACGGGCTTGCCCGCCTCGCCCGTTCGCGGGTCGATCGGCGTGAGGGTGTGGCCCCGGTTGTTGTTGACCCACAGCGTCTTCATGTCCCAGGAGGGGACGACGTGTTGGGGCTGGCGGCCGACGTGCAGGGTCTCGATGATCTTGTAGGTCTTCGGGTCGATGACCGTGACCGTGTCCGACTCGGTGTTCGGGACGTACACCCGTGAGGGGAAGTCCTTCACGACCGGCGAGAGCCGGTTCGGCCGGTCGGCGGCGTACACGTCCTTCGGGTCGAGCACCGGCGGCATGCCGGGCAGCCCTTGTGGTACCGCTTGCTTCACCGGCGCGGGGACGGCGGCCTTGGTGGCCTCGGCGGACTTCTGGTTCCCGCCCTGGGAGCCGCAGGCGGTGAGAGCCGCGGCGAGGACGAGGGCGACGAGCGCGGGACGACGTTTCAACTGAGCAGCTCCGTGGTGGTGACCGCGCGCAGCCCGCGGCGGCCGAGTTCTTCCAGTACGACGGGGAGGGCGGCGACCGTGTCCCGGTAGCCGAAGTGCAGGCTGACGACGGAGCCGGGGCGAACGTCGCCGAGGACCGTCCGGGCGACCTGGTCCGCGCCCGGCGAGGTGAAGTCGAGCGAGTCGACGTCGTACGACAGGACGTGCGGGTACCCGGCCTCGCGGGCGAGCCGGACGACGAGCGGGGAGGCGCGGGCGGCCCGCGAGGGGCGGAACCAGCTTCCGACACCTCCGGTGAGCCGTTTGAGCCGCGCCGCGCACCCGGCGATCTCCGCCCGCGCCTCGGCCTCGGTCATGTCGTTGATCCCGAGGTGGCGCTGGGTGTGGTTGCCGAGGTCGTGGCCGCCGTCCAGAATCCGGCGGGCCATCCCCGGCTGCTCGTCGAGCCAGGTCCCCACGGCGAGCACGGTCACCTTCCCCCCGGCCCGCTCCACCTCCCCGAGCACCGCCTTCGCGATCGCCGGGTCCCCGGCACCGTGGAACGTCAGGGCGACCTGAGGGCGGTCGCGGGGGCCGACGGCGATCTGGGCGGGCTGGTCCGGGAAGGCGCGGGGGTTGGGGGCGGCGGTGAGGGGGCGCGCGGGGGCGTGCGAGGCGGGTGCGTCCCGAGACGGCTCGGTGGGAGGCGTGTCGGCACGGGACGCGTCACCGCGCCCGGAACACGCGGCGACGAACACGCCCCCGGCGACGAGCCCGGCACCCGCCCGCAGCGCGGCACGACGGTCGGTCGGAGTCACCTGGCCCATTTAAGGGGCTGAAGCCGCCAAAAGGGCTGATTCACCCGCCCGGGGGCGAGGAGGTGAGGATGTCACTGGCCACGGGGTGCCGGTTGCCCGATCATGCGACGAACACACGATCCTTCTACGAACGGCAGCGGCGTGCATCCTCCGGGCCCCTATCGCCTCAGCAAGCGTCAGATCCGGCGCCCACTCGTACTCGTCTACACACCCGGCTTGACGTTCCTGCTGGCGATGACCCTCTTCGGGGTGTGGACCTACGGCGTCGGCGAGCTGCTGGTCATGACGCTCGGCCCCACGGCCTCCGTCCTGCTCCTCCCGTACCTCAGCGACGACGAGGTACGGCTCACCGAGTCCGGCATCAGCTTCCGCAACGGTTTCCGCCACCGGCGGCTCCGCTGGACCGACGTCACCCACATGGAGATCCGCTCCCTCCTCGGCGTCCGCCGACTCGTCCTCCACACCACCACCGGCAAACACCGCACCCTCCCCGCTCCTCACTCCTTCGCCGACCCCGGCTTCGACCTGAAGGCGCGGGAGATCACCGACTGGTGGCTGCGCCACCGCGCCTGACCGCACGCCGCCCGCTCACGACCGCACCTTCAGCAACAGCACCGTCCGCCCCGGCACGACCACCTCCGCGCCCGCCGCCAACTCGCCTGTCTGCCAGGGCTGTTCGGACGACGTGTCGACGACGGTCTCGTAGCGTTCCGCCCACGGCACCCCCGGCAGCACGAACCCCACGGGTTCGCTCCCCGCGTGCAGGACCGCGAGGAAGCTGTCGTCCACGACCGGTTCTCCCCGCTCGTCGCGCCCCGGGATGTCGCGGCCGGAGAGGTACATGCCGAGGGTGGCGGCGGGGGCGTACCAGTCGTCGGCGGTCATCTCGGTGCCCTGGGGCGTGAACCACGCCAAGTCCCTTATTCCGTCCGCTGATTTGGCGCGGCCGGAGAAGAACGCCCGGCGGCGCAGCACCGGGTGACGGTGTCTCAGGGCGATCAGGTGCGAGGTCAGTTCGCACAGTGCTCGCCAGCCCGGGTCCTCCAGCAGCCCCCAGTCCACCCAACTCGTCGCGTCGTCCTGGCAGTAGGCGTTGTTGTTGCCGCCCTGGGTGCGGCCCATCTCGTCGCCGGCGACCAGCATGGGGACGCCGGTGGAGAGCAGGAGGGTCGTCACGAGGTTGCGCAACTGCCTTCTGCGCAGGGCGAGTACGGCGGGGTCGGACGTCTCGCCCTCCGCCCCGCAGTTCCAGGAGCGGTTGTCGTCGCTGCCGTCGCGGTTGCCCTCGCCGTTGGCCTCGTTGTGCTTGCGTTCGTAGGAGACGAGGTCGCGGAGGGTGTAACCGTCGTGCGCGGTGACGAAGTTGACGGAGGCGTAGGGGCGTCGGCCGCCCCAGGCGTAGAGGTCGCTGGAGCCGGAGAGCCGGTAGCCCATCTCACGGACGTCGGGGAGGGCGCCGCGCCAGAAGTCGCGTACGGCGCCCCGGTAGCGGTCGTTCCACTCGGTCCACAGCGGCGGGAACGCGCCGACCTGGTAGCCGCCCGAACCGACGTCCCAGGGCTCGGCGATGAGCTTCACCCGGCGCAGCACCGGGTCCTGCGCGATCACCGCGAGGAAGGGAGAAAGCATGTCGACGTCGTGCATCGAGCGGGCGAGCGCCGCCGCGAGGTCGAACCGGAAGCCGTCGACGCCCATTTCGGTGACCCAGTAGCGCAGGGAGTCGGTGATCAGGCGCAGGACGTGCGGCTGGACGACGTGCAGGGTGTTGCCGCAGCCGGTGTAGTCGGCGTACCGGCGGGCGTCCGGCTGGAGCCGGTAATAGCCTCTGTTGTCGATGCCCTTGAGGGAGAGTGTCGGCCCCAACTCCCCCGCTTCCGCCGTGTGGTTGTAGACGACGTCGAGGATCACCTCGATCCCGGCGGCGTGCAGCGCGCGGACCATCCGCTTGAACTCGCCGACCTGCTGTCCGGTCGTCCCGGAGGCGGCGTAGGCGGCGTGCGGGGCGAAGTAGCCGATCGAGTTGTAACCCCAGTAGTTGCGCAGGCCCTTCCTCAACAGGTGGTCCTCGTGGGCGAATTGGTGCACGGGGAGCAGTTCGACGGCCGTGACGCCCAGCTTCACGAGGTGCTCGATCGCCGCCGGGTGCGCCAATCCGGCGTAGGTGCCCCGGAGTCGCCCGGGGATACCGGGGTGGAGTTTGGTGAAACCCCGGACGTGGAGTTCGTAGATCACCGAGTCCGCCCACGGCGTCTTGGGCCGCTGGTCGTCGGCCCAGTCGTCCTCGTCCCGCACGACGACGCCCTTCGGGACGTACGGCGCGGAGTCCCGGTCGTCGCGGACGGTGTCGGCGATGTGCTGCTGGGGCCAGTCGCGGACGTGCCCGTACACCTCCGGGGGCAGGCCGGCGTAGTCGCCGTCCACGGCGCGGGCGTACGGGTCGAGGAGGAGCTTCGCCGGGTTCCAGCGGGCGCCGGTCCAGGGGTCCCAGCGGCCGTGCACGCGGTAGCCGTAGCGGCGGCCGGGATGCACGCCGGGGACGAAGCCGTGCCAGATCTCGTGCGTGAGTTCGGTGAGTCCGAGGCGCGTCTCGGCGCCGTCGTCGTCGAAGAGGCACAGGTCGACGGCCTCGGCTCCGCCCGCCCAGAGCGCGAAGTTGGTACCGGTGACCCCGCCGGGGCCGGTGCGGAAGCGGGCGCCGAGGGGGACGGGGGTGCCGGGCCAGACGGGTGTTGTCCTCGCGCCGGAGCCGTCAGCCCCGGAACTGGGCGCGGCTGACTCCTGTTCGGCTGTGCTGGACACCGGTCGGCCCCTCTTCGTGCTGTCCGCCGCCGGGACGCCCGGCCGGTTGGTACGGCGTGGCGCGGCTCCCCGGCGTGTGCTCGTCGTCCTCCCCCTGTTCTGCCCAGAGGCCGCCGCGCCCAGACAACGGCTCGCACTCTTGTTTACCCTTCACGTTTCCCCAGGGTCACCCGCTCGTTAGGGCGGGCGTGAGTCATGGACAAGGGCGCGCGCGGCGCGCTGGGGCCGCGCTGGCCGTCGTGGTGGCATGGACAGGACTGGTCGCCGGGTGCACGTCCGGGGACGGGCGCAGTGAGATGGACCGGCTGCTCGGGAAACCGGCGGCGCCTCAGGACCTGATCCGGGTGACGCCGGACGACGGGGCGAAGGGGGTACGCGCGGCGGGCAAGCTGCGGGTGCGGGTGCCGTTCGGGCGGCTGGAGTCCGTGCGGGTCGCGCGCGTGCAGGACGCGCAGGAGACCGTCGTCCCGGGGAGGATCGTGGACGACGGCGGGAGTTGGCGGCCGGACGACGACCGGCTGGCGCTGGCCGCGCGGTACACCGTGGACGTCGTCGCGCGGGACGAGTCGGGCAACCGGCTGGCGCGGCACAGCACGTTCACGACGTTCGTGCCGGACGAGCGGTTCATCGGGTACGTCGCTCCGGAGAACCGGTCGACCGTCGGCACCGGGATGATCGTCTCACTGGAGTTCAACCGGGAGGTCGTCAACCGCGCGGACGTCGAGCGGGCCGTCCAGGTCACCGCGGACCCGCCGGTGGAGGTGCGCCCGCACTGGTTCGGCGGGGAGCGGCTGGACTTCCGGCCCGAGCGGTACTGGAAGCCGGGGACGCGGGTGACCGTCGCGCTGCGGCTGCGGGACGTCGAGGGGGCGCCCGGGGTGTACGGGCTCCAGTCGCGGACGTTCTCGTTCACCGTCGGGCGCAGCCAGGTGTCCCTGGTGGACGCCGCCGCGCACACCATGGAGGTGCGGCGCGACGGGCGGCTCCTGTCGACCGTGCCGATCACGGCGGGGTCGCCCAAGACCCCTACGTACAACGGGAAGATGGTCGTCACCGAGATGCTCGAAGTGACGCGGATGAACAGCCGGACGGTGGGGTTCGGCGGGGAGTACGACATCCCGGACGTGCCGCACGCGCTGCGGCTGACCGACTCGGGGACCTTCCTGCACGGGAACTACTGGGCGCCGTCCGCCGTTGGGAAGGTCAACGTGAGTCACGGGTGTGTGGGGCTGATGGATGTGAAGGGGGGTTCTTCGGAGACGCCGGCGGGGTGGTTCTTCGACCGGAGTCTGGTCGGGGATGTCGTGGAGGTCGTCAACAGCCGGGACAAGACGGTCGCGGCGGACAACGGGCTGGGGGGCTGGAACATGGGGTGGAAGGAGTGGGTCTCGGGGGGTGCGGCCGGGTAGGGAATCGGGGGAGGTGCGAGCAGGGAGTTCGGGCGGGGAGTTCGTGCAGGAAGTTCGTGCAGGAACAAGGCATGGGCCGCTTTGCGACCGAACGGTGACGTTTACCTGACGAGATGGTCAAATGCGGCCGGTTAGGATGCGCCAGTGATCGCGCGGCGAGCGCGGGGGTGGGGGCCTGACCTGGGCCTCACGAGGGGAGAACGAACTTGAACGTGCGGCCGATATCGGGGGCGTCGGGAGCTTCGGTGCGCGGGCGGAAGCGGGGGATGGCACTGCTGTCCGGCGTCCTCCTGCTCACCGTCACGGCGTGCGGCGGGAGCGGGGACTCGGGCTCCGGCTCCGGGGGCTCCGGCAAGAACGACACGAAGGGCCAGGCGGCCGACGCGGCGCAGAGCGCGCAGTCGGAGGCGGTCGTAAGCATCCTTCCCGCGAACGGCGCGACCGGCGTCGACACCAGCGGCGCGCTGAAGGTGAGCGCCGCGAAGGGCAAGCTGACCCAGGTCGTCGTCAAGGACCCCAAGGGGACGGCCGTCAAGGGCGCGATCACGGCGGACGGCACCGGGTGGACGCCCGCCACGCACCTCGCCGCGTCCACGAAGTACCAGGTGCACGCGATCGCCAAGGACTCCGCGGGGCGGCAGGCCGCCGAGGACTCGTCGTTCACGACCCTCAGCCCGAAGAACACGTTCACCGGCAACTTCACGCCCGAGGACGGTTCGACCGTGGGCGTCGGGATGCCGTTCTCGGTCCGCTTCACGCGCGGGATCACCTCCCCCGACGCCGTGAAGAAGGCCATCGAGATCAAGACGGTCCCGGCTGTCGACGTCCAGGGGCACTGGTTCGGCAACGACCGGCTCGACTTCCGGCCCGAGAAGTACTGGAAGGCCGGCACGAAGGTCACCGTCAAGCTGAACCTGGACGGGGTCGAGGGCCGCAAGGGGGTCTACGGCGAGCAGACCAAGACCGTCTCCTTCACCATCGGGCGCAACCAGGTGTCGATCGTCGACGCCAAGAAGCACACGATGCTCGTCCAGCAGGACGGCAAGACCGTCAAGACGATCCCCGTGACGACCG
The DNA here is from genome assembly GCF_054880855.1 of Streptomyces sp. S6. Lineage (NCBI taxonomy): Bacteria > Bacillati > Actinomycetota > Actinomycetes > Kitasatosporales > Streptomycetaceae > Streptomyces > Streptomyces sp. S6. Next base: position 31,090 of record NZ_JBTYMC010000026.1, read on the forward strand.
GCAAGCCCGGGTACGCCACCTGGAACGGGCAGATGGTCATGAGTGAGAAGTACGAGGTGACCCGGATGAACGGGGACACCGTCGGCTACAACGGCGAGTACGACATCAAGGACGTCCCGCACGCCATCCGGCTCACCGACTCCGGCACGTTCGTGCACGGCAACTACTGGGGCGGGGACGCGTTCGGGAACTACAACGCGAGCCACGGCTGCATCGGGCTGCGGGACGTGCGGGGCGGGTACGACAGCAAGATCGCCGCCGCGTGGTTCTTCAACCACTCGATGATCGGGGACGTCGTCGTCGTCAAGAACTCGACCGACCCGGTGGTGAACCCGGCGAACGGGCTCAACGGGTGGAACATGTCGTGGGCGGAGTGGACGAAGTGACCCTGCGGTAGGCGAGGCCCCGGTGCTGTGACTCACGGCACCGGGGCTTTCGCGTCAACCCCTGTACTGCGCCTGCCCGGCCGGAATGTGGCGAACGGCACCGAGCCACCCCCGTTAGTCCCCGTGCTGTACCCGCCCGGGGGACAACCCCCGGACCCCCGGCCGAATGTGGCGAACGGCACCGAGCCACCCCCGTTAGTCCCCGTTAACCTGCCTCCATGACCGTGAATCTCGAAGTCGCCGACGGCGTCGGTACGCTGCGGCTCGACCGGCCGCCCATGAATGTGCTGGACACCGCGATCCAGGACCGGCTGAAGGAACTCGCCGAGGAGGCTGCCCGGCGGGACGATGTGCGCGCGGTGGTGGTGTACGGCGGGGAGAAGGTGTTCGCGGCGGGGGCGGACGTCAAGGAGATGCGGACGATGGACCACGCGGCGATGCTGCTGCGGTCCCGTGGGCTCCAGGACGCGTTCACGGCCGTCGCGCGGATCCCGAAGCCGGTCGTCGCGGCGATCACCGGCTACGCGCTGGGCGGGGGCTGTGAGTTGGCGCTGTGCGCGGACTACCGGATCGCTGCGGAGAACGCGAAGCTGGGGCAGCCGGAGATTCTCCTCGGGGTGATCCCGGGGGCGGGCGGCACGCAGCGGCTGCCTCGGCTGATCGGGCCCTCCAAGGCGAAGGACCTCATCTTCACCGGGCGGATGGTGAAGGCGGACGAGGCGCTGGCGATGGGGCTCGTGGACCGGGTCGTCCCCGCCGACGAGGTGTACACGCAGGCGCACTCGTGGGCGGCGAAACTCGCACAGGGTCCCGCGATCGCCCTGCGGGCCGCGAAGGAATCCGTCGACACGGGTCTGGAGACCGACATGGAGACCGGTCTCGCCGTCGAACGCAACTGGTTCGCGGGGCTGTTCGCGACGGAGGACCGGGAGCGGGGGATGCGGAGTTTCGTGGAGGAGGGGCCGGGCAAGGCGAAGTTCCTCTGAGAGACGCCGCGTGAGCAATATCCCTTACCAAAACCCTTACGCGGTCTTGCAATTGACGTGATGTCTCATGCGGGTCCCTCGTTGGGGCGGTTTGTGGGAGCCTTGGGGTGACCGTGGACCCGCTCTGCCGAGGGAGCCGTCGATTGCCGCCGAGTGAGCCGTCGCCGCAGTTCAGCGGGGGTTTTCCGGAATCCCGCCTGCCATCGTCATATGCCCCTGGCCCGGTGGGGGACCGAAAGTTGCGGGGGGCGTATTCCGCCGGAACGGCTCCGGACGGCGCTCCGGGCGGCCATGATGGGGGCATGGCGGGGCTGGAGAGTTTCGAACAGCCGCGGGGACACGGGCGTGTGGACGCGGCGCGCTGGTCGCCCGCGATCGAGGACGAGCGGGCGCTGAGGGCGGTAGAGCTGTTCGGCGATCCCACGGAGGCGGAGATTCCGCTCCCGTCGCGGCCGGAGTCCGCCGCCGCCGCACGCCGGCTCACCCACTTCGTCGTCCTGCGCCAGTGGGGGCTGTCCCCCAAGCTCGCCGAGGACGCCGTCCTCCTCGTCTCCGAACTCGTCGGCAACGCCGTGCGGCACACCGGGGGGCGGGTCTTCGGGCTGCGGATGCGGCGGCGCCGGGGGTGGATCAGGGTGGAGGTGCGCGATCCCTCGCGGGGGCTGCCCTGTCTGATGCCGGTGCAGGAACTCGACGTCAGCGGGCGGGGGTTGTTCCTCGTGGACAAGCTGTCCGACCGCTGGGGGGTCGACTTACTTCCGCGGGGGAAGACGACGTGGTTCGAGATGAGGGTGTCGGACAGATAGGTCTGAGGGTTTCTCTCGTGCTCAGGGGCCGAGGATGCCCCGCTCGTACGCCACCGCGACCGCCGCCGCCCGGTCGCTGACGCCCAACTTGGCGTAGAGGTGGGTGAGATGGGTCTTCACCGTGGCCTCGCTGATGAACAGCTCCCGCGCGATCTCCCGGTTCGACGTCCCCTTCGCCACCAGCGCGAGCACCTCCCTCTCCCGCCCTGACAGCGGCTCGCTCACCGGGTTGCGCACAGCGCTGACGAGCCGTGTCGCCACCGCGGGCGACAGCACCGTCCGCCCCTGCGCCGCCGCCCGCACCGCCGTGAACAACTCGTCGCGCGGCGCGTCCTTGAGCAGGTAGCCCGTCGCCCCCGCCTCGATCGCGGGGAGGGTGTCGGAGTCGGTGTCGTACGTCGTCAGCACGAGCACCTTGGCCCGCGCACGCTCCCTGCTGAGCCGCGCGATCGCCTCGACCCCTCCCCCACCCGGCATCCGCAGATCCATCAGAATCACATCCGGATCCAGCACCGCCGCCTTCTCCACAGCCTCCACCCCGTTCGCCGCCTCCCCGAGCACCCGGAATCCGGGCGCCGACGCGAACATGCCGCGCAGGCCGTCGCGGACGACGGGGTGGTCGTCGACGATGAGGAGGGAGATGGCGTCGGGGTCGGGGTGCGGGGTGAACCCAGGGTCAGTCGGGGCGTCGGCCGGGGTGTGGGGCAGGTCATCGGTCATGGCGGACCAACGGTACGCGAGCGGAGAGGGCGGTGCCCTGGTCCGGTTCGGATTCGATCGTGAGGGTGCCGGCGATGCGTTCGGCGCGGGCGCGCATGCCGGGGAGGCCGAAGCCGCCGGTGTGGGTGCGGGCGGGGAGGGTGAGGGGGTCGAAGCCGAGGCCGTCGTCCCGGATGTCGAGGATCACCTCGTCGGTCAGGAAGGAGAGGGTGACTCCCAGGCGGGTGGCTTGGGCGTGCCGGGCGGCGTTGGAGAGGGCTTCCTGGGTGATGCGCAGGAGGGTCGCGGAGACCTCGTCGTGGAGTTGCTCGGCGGTGCCGGTCACCGTGAACTCGGCGCGGACGCCCGTCCGTTCGCCCCACTCGGCGACCGTCTTCTTCAGCGCGTCCGGCAACCCCGCGTCGGCCAGCGCGACCGGCGCGAGGTTGTGCACGGAGCGCCGCGCCTCCCCGAGGCTGTGCCGGGCGAGGTCCATGGCGCGGACGGTGTGCTCGCGGGCGGCGTCCGGATCCGGCGTGTTCGTGACGACCTGGAGCTGGGCGATGATCCCGGTCAGCCCCTGCGCGATGGTGTCGTGGATCTCGGCGGCGAGCCGCCTGCGTTCGTCGGCGACGCCCGCTTCCCGCGCCTGGACGAGAAGCTGCGCGTGCAGTGCGGCGTTCTCGTCGAGGGCCTGTTGCAGGGCGGTGTTGGTGCGTTCCAGCTCGGTGATGGTGGTGACGCGTTCACCGGACCGGTGCGCTTCCTGCTCGTTGAGGTGGGCGATCACCGACTGCAACGCGAACTGGAAGAACAGCAGCGTGACGAACACGGCCCCCTGGCCGAGGTTGTGCGGGGGCAGCCCCCCGGACTGCGCGCCGGCCACCGGAACCGCGCTGACGAACAGCCCGACCCTGCGCCATCTGCCGGGCAGCAGCTCATCGGCGTCCATGTATCCGGTGGCCGCGTAGAACGCGAAGAACGGGTTGAGCAGGGTGAGGACGAACGCGAAGGCCCAGCGGACGAGGTAGTACGCCGTCCCCGCCGGGGAGGGCGTCCGCCCCCGGTTCGGACGGCGCCGGCGGGCACCCTGCCACCACAGCTGGAGCACGAGACTCGCGACGACGAGCCCCCCGGCGGCCCACCACGAAGCGGGACCCGCCATCAGGCCGACGGCGATCGTCCCGAGGACGACGCTGATGCCGAGCATCGCGTAGGGCGCCCAGTCGCGGAGCTGCTCCCAGCGCGCTTCGATCTGCCTGTCCTGCGTGTCCATGCGTTCAGTCTGCACGGCTGCCTCCCCCTCAGGTCGACCGGCAGATGAGAGGCGGCGTCGCGGGGCTGGGCACGCACTCCCCCAGGCGTTGTCGTCGGTCCCCATGGCCCCGCCCTTTCTCCCAGCCCCCCCATGTGCCGGTCGGTCCTACTCCCAGCGGAACCAGCGCGCCGCGGCGGTCGTCAGCAGGACGATCCACGCGGCCAGCACCCCCAGGTGCCCCCAGCCGGGCCAGTCCCCCGCCGCCGCCTGGTTCAGGGCCTGCGCCGCCGCGCCGAACGGGGTGTAGCCGACGGCCGTCGCCAGGCCGTGCGGCATCGTCTGGACGGGCATCCAGACGCCCGCGGTGAACATGGACGGGAAGAACACGGCCGACCCGATGGCCCCCGCGATCTTCGTCGTCTTCGACAGCGAGCAGATCACCGAGCCGAGGCCGAGCGCTCCGAGCAGCGTCATGAGCAGCGCGAGGGCGTATCCGAACGGCTGCCTGGGGAGCGTCACGTCGAACACGAGGCGGCCCACCGTCAGCGCCAGCAGCGCCGAGGCGAGCGCCGCGACGCCGTAGACCACCATCTGGGCGGCCAGCAGCGCCGTCGGGCGGACCGGCGTCGTCGACATCCTCCGCAGGATGCCGCGCTCCCGGTAGCCGGTGAGGGTCTGCGGCATCGACTGGATGCCGCCCACGATCATCCCGAGCAGCACCGCGATCGGGACGTACGCGTCCACCGGCCGCAGTCCGCCGTACGACTTGTCCACCTCCCGGAAGGAGGGGATCGAGCCGAGGATCGCCAGGAGGATCGTGGGGAAGAGGAAGATCCAGAACAACGCGCCGGGTTCCCGCAGGAGGAGGCGGAGTTCGGTCTTGAGGACGGCGGGGCTGAAGAGGGAGGGGGTGGAGGCGGTGGTGGCCATGGCGGTCGGCTTCCGGACGGAGGGGTGGGGTGGCGCCGGGGTCGAGGAGCCGGTGTTCATGCCGTGGTCTCCTTCGCCGCCGTCAGGTCCAGGAACGCGTCGTCCAACGTGGCGTCGGTGACGCGGAGTTGGTGGGCGGTGATGTGGCGGCGCGCGAGGAGGGTGATGACGGCGTTGACGGTCTCGTCGGTGCCGGAGAGGGTGAGGCGGGCGTCCTTGTGCTCGACGGAGGAGAGGGCCGGGAGGGCGGCGAGGTCGGCCTCGTCGAGGGGGGTGGAGGGGGTGAAGCTGATGACGGTGGCTCCGGCGGAGCGGCGGATCAGGCCGGACGGGGTGTCGAGGGCGGCGATCCGGCCCTTGTCGATCACGGCGATCCGGTCGCAGAGGCGCTGGGCCTCCTCCATGAAGTGCGTGACGAGCAGGACGGTCACCCCGTTCGCGCGGACGTCCTCGATCAGCTCCCAGGTGTCGCGGCGGGCGCGGGGGTCGAGGCCGGTGGTGAGTTCGTCGAGGACGACGACCCTGGGGTTCCCGATCAGCGCGAGCGCGATGAACAGGCGCTGCTTCTGTCCGCCGGACAGCTTCGCGAACCGCGTGGTCAGCTTGCCGGTGAGGCCGAGCCGTTCCGCGAGGGGCCGCCAGTCCGCCGGGCTCGCGTAGAAGGAGGCGTACAGCTCCAGCGCCTCGCGGACGGTCAGCTTGGGCTGCAACTCGCTCTCCTGGAGCTGCGCCCCGAGCACCTGGGCGACCTGTGTGTGCTGGGTGACGGGGTCGAGCCCGGCCACCCGGACCCGCCCCGCGTCCGGCACACGCAGGCCTTCGACGCACTCCACGGTGGTCGTCTTCCCGGCGCCGTTCGGGCCGAGCACTCCGAAGATCTCCCCCTCCTCCACGGCGAAGGAGAGTCCGTCGACCGCCTTGTGGGCGCCGTACGCCTTGTGCAGATCCGTTACTTCGATGACGGGCATGGCTCAAGGCTCCCGGAACTGCCCCGCCCGCACATCGCCCGAGCAGCCAGAACCCGCCTCCACCATTCGCGGGCCCGCGCATCAACCGATCGGTTGATGCGCGGGTACGACCCGGGGGGTGACGATGCCTGTCAGAACCGGGTCTCCGGGACGGTCTCCAACTGCCGCTCCCACTCCGGGTACCGCGCGAGCTTCGCCCCGTGCAGGGCGGCCACCTTCTCCCGGATCTCCGGGTCGGCGTCGTCGGAGGCGCGGACGGCGCCCATGCGCTGGATGTGCGGGAGGATCACGTCGTCCCCGGCCAGGTGCACGGGGTCGTTCATGTACCGCTCCAGGGCGTCGAGGTCGGCACCACGTCCACCTGAGCCAAGCCCTCGACTACGCCCTGTGCCGCCGGGCCGACGGCGACCACCAAGTGGCCGCGACATGCGCATCGGAACAACTTCACCAACAGAGTCCAGAGTCACCGGTATCGGTGTCCACATCACGGGCCACCTCACTGGAAACTGGACTCATGAGTAGATACACCGAGGTCATCGTCCTGGCGCGGAGGGCGGAGGACGTGATGGAGCCTCTCACTCGCCCTGACGAGACGCGGGAGTGGCACCAATGCTTCACGCGCGTGGGGGACAACGTCTTCGCCGGGTCGGGGACACCTTCGCAGGAGTGCTGTGCCTGGGTCGTCCAGTTCGTTCGCGACAACTGGCACGGGCTGTTCACCCACCTCGAATCACTGCCCTGGCCCGCCCCCTGGTCGGTTCAGGTTCTGCTGAGGGACGAGGACGACGACTGCTTCGGCTTGTGGATGCTCCACGACGGACGACTGGTGGAGGTGGCGCTCCCCTTCACTGAACGGGAGCCGTTCTCGGACACCATCACCGGCGTGCTCTCCCGCACCGACCGTCCCGGACGTTGAGGAAACACAGGGGTCGGGCCCAGTGCTCTGGTCGACCCGTAGGCATCGCCGTCCACATGCGACGCGTCGCACCACCGCAGCACCTCGAACCGGAACCCGTCCTCACCTCGCGGGAGTAAGCCCGCCTCCTCAGTCCCCCTCCCCCCGCCCCCCATGCCAAGTCCCCCACAACTCCGCATAAGCACCCCCCGCGTTCACCAGCTCCTCATGCGTCCCCAGTTCCGTCAGCCGCCCCTCCTCCATCACCGCGACGCGGTCCGCGTCGTGGGCGGTGTGGAGGCGGTGGGCGATGGCGATGACGGTGCGGTTCGCCAGGACGGCGGCGAGGGCTCGTTCGGTGTGGCGGGCGGTGGTGGGGTCGAGGAGGGCGGTCGCCTCGTCGAGGATGAGGGTGTGGGGGTCGGCGAGGACGACGCGGGCGAGGGCGAGTTGCTGGGCCTGGGAGCCGTCCAGCGCGGTGGAGCCGGCGCCGAGTTCGGCGTCGAGGGCGCCCGGCAGGTCGCGGACCCAGTCGCCCGCGCCCACGGCGTCCAGCGCGGACCACAACTCCTCGTCCCCCGCGCCGGGTTCGGCGATGCGGAGGTTGTCGCGGACGGTCCCGAGGAAGACGTGGTGCTCCTGGGTGACGAGGACGACCTGCCGGCGCAACTGCTCGGGCCCGAGGTCGGCGACGGGCACGCCGCCGACGGTGACCGAGCCCGAGGTGGGCGCGTCCACCCCCGCAAGCAGCCGGCTGAGCGTCGTCTTCCCGGCGCCGGACGGGCCGACGACGGCGAGCCGCTCGCCGGGCCGGACCGTGAGGTCGACGCCGCGCAGCACCTCACCGCCCCGCTCGTAGGCGAACCGCACGCCGGTGACGTCGATCCGGTCGTCGGCCGGCGTCGGCGTGTCGCCCCGGACGGCGCCCGGCGCCTGCGCGATCCCCTCGACGCGGGCGAACGACGCCCCGCTGCTCTGGAGTTGCTCGACCTGCACGAGCACCTGGTCCAGCGGTTCGAAGAACTGCCGGGTGTAGAGGGTCGCGGTGACGACCGCGCCGAGGCTGATCACGCCGTGCGTGTGCAGCACCCCGCCGAGGACGAGGATCGCCGACACCGGCAGGGTGTAGGAGACCTCGACGACCGGGAAGAAGACGCTGCGCAGGAACAGGGTGTGGAAGCGGGTGCGCCGGGACACCTCCAGCGCCTCCCGGCTCGCCGCCGTCCGCCGCTCGCCGAGCCGGAACGCCTCGACGGTCCGCGCGCCCCCGGCGGTCGCGGCGAGGATCTCGGAGACCTCGGAGGTCGCGGCGCCCTCGGCGAGGTAGCCGGTGCGGGCCCGGCGCAGGTACCAGCGCAGCCCGGCCCAGATCGGCGCGAGCCCGAGGGCCGCGACCAGGCCGAGCCACGGGTCGACGAAGAAGACGGCGGCCAGCAGGAACACGGCCTGCGCCCCGCCGACCATGATCTGGGGCCAGGCGTCCCGCAGGGTCGTCCCGACGGCCGCGACGTCGGCGGTGCCGCGCGTGGTGAGGTCCCCGGTGCCGGCCCGCTCGACGACGGACGCGGGCAGCGCGAGCGTCCGGTCCACGAACTCCTCCCGCACCCGCGCGAGCGTCCGCTCCCCGAACCGGTGCGCGCTGTACCGCCCCCACCGCGCCAGCAGCAACTGGACGACGGCGGCGACCAGGATCCCGAGCGCCAGCCGGTCGACGGCTCCGACGCCCGCCCCGCTCCGGACGTCGTCGATGATCCGCCCGAGCAGCCACGGCCCCACGAGCCCGGCGCTGGCGGCCAGCATGTTGACGCCGACGACGACCGCGAGCGCCCCGCGATCCGCCCGCGCCAG
>NZ_JBTYMC010000027.1:0-39046 GCF_054880855.1 Streptomyces sp. S6
GCTCGGGCTCGCGGGAGGTGCCGTCCGGCGGCGGGGTGGCAGAGCGCTCCGGGCTCGCCGCACCGGCCGAGGGGGGCGGGTCGGCGGGGAGGCGGATCTGGCGGGTCGCCTCGTCGGTCGGGTGTGAAGGCTTGGCTGATGGCTCGGCGGGCTTGTTGCCGGTTTCTGCCGGGGGTTCGGGGGCGGGGGCTTGGGGTGCAGGGTCGGAGGGGTGCTCGGTCGGCTGTTCGTTGTCCGGCCGCGGCTGCCCGCTCCCGCCGCTTTCCACCACGGTGTCCCCTCGATCGGAAGGTCTCCCGCGCCTGCCGGGCGGAAGGGTCTCCGACCGATGGTATGCGGCCGTCGCGACGCGTTCCGCCCCGGCACCCCCTGTGTTCGCCTGCCCGTCGGAGGCGTGCGTGCGCGGGGAGTGGGTGACTGTCAGTGGCGGGCCGTAGGGTCTGGGGCATGGAGAGCAGCAGCGAGGGTGTGGCGGAGGGCCGCGACGGGGCGGGCGCGGGGGCGCGGGTGCCGGGCGGGGGTGCGGAAGCCGGTGCGGGCGGGGTGGTCTCCGACGCCGGGACGACACCGGGTGCGGACGCTGGTACGGAGCTCCCCGGCGCCCCCGAAGCGCCGTCCGACACCACGGCCCGAGCAGTGGGGCGTGCGGCGGACGCGGTGGCGGCTCTCCTCGCCCGCGTGGGCGGCCCGGAGCCCGAGCAGGCGGCGCCTCCGGCACCTGGTGCGGCCGAGTCGTCCACGTCTGCGGGTGCCGACGCCTCTGAGGGCGCGGACGTCGCCGAGGACGCCGCTGCCCACACCCCGCCTCTCTCACAGCCGCCCGCCGATTCCGCATCGCTTCCCCCGGCCCCCCGCTCCCCCACCTCCCTCTCCCCCTCCCGTGCCAGCGACTTCATGCAGTGCCCTCTTCTCTACCGTTTCCGGGTCATCGACCGGCTGCCGGAGAAGCCGAGTGCGGCGGCGACGCGGGGGACGTTGGTGCACTCCGTGCTGGAGCGGTTGTTCGACGCGCCTGCCGGGGAGCGGACGGTGCCGAGGGCGAAGGGGCTGGTGCCGGGGCAGTGGGAGCGGCTCAGGGAACACCGTCCGGAGGTCGCGGAGCTGTTCGCGGACGATCCGGAGGGGGAGCGGCTGAACACGTGGCTGGGGGAGGCCGAGCGGCTGGTGGAGCGGTGGTTCTCGCTGGAGGATCCGACGCGGCTTGAGCCGGCGGAGCGGGAGCTGTTCGTGGAGGCCGAGCTGGAGTCGGGGCTGACGCTGCGCGGGATCATCGACCGGGTGGACGTGGCGCCGACGGGCGAGGTGCGGATCGTGGACTACAAGACGGGCAAGGCGCCCCGCCCGGAGTACGCGGAGGGTGCCCTGTTCCAGATGAAGTTCTACGCGTTGGTGGTGTGGCGGCTGAAGAACGTGGTGCCCCGTCGGCTCCAGCTGGTCTATCTGGGCAGCGGCGATGTGGTGACCTACGACCCCGTCCCCGCCGATCTGGAGCGGGTGGAGCGCAAGTTGCTCGCCCTGTGGGAGGCGATCCGTGAGGCGACGCGGACCGGGGACTGGCGTCCGAGGCCGACGAAGCTGTGCGGCTGGTGCGATCACCAGGCGCACTGCCCGGAGTTCGGCGGTACTCCCCCGCCGTACCCCTTGCTGCTGGAGTCGCCCTGAGGTCCCGGCGGCGCGCAGGGCAGAATGGGCCCGGACTATCGAAGGAGACTTTCGTGGCCATCCGTGTCCTACTGGTCGACGACCAGCCGCTGCTGCGTACCGGCTTCCGGATGATCTTGGAGGCGGAGCAGGACATCGCGGTCGTGGGGGAGGCCGGTGACGGTCTCCAGGCGCTGGATCAGGTGCGGGCGTTGCAGCCCGACGTGGTGCTGATGGACATCCGGATGCCCCGGATGGACGGCGTGGAGGCGACCCGGCAGATCACGGGTCCGGAGCGCGACGGCCCGGCGAAGGTGCTGGTGCTGACGACGTTCGATCTGGACGAGTACGTGGTGGAGGCGCTGCGTGCGGGGGCGAGCGGGTTCCTGTTGAAGGACGCGCCCGCCAATGAGCTGGTGCAGGCGATCCGGGTGGTCGCGGCCGGTGAGGCGATGCTCGCGCCGAGCATCACGCGCCGTCTGCTGGACAAGTACGCGACGCATCTGCCGTCGGGGGACGACCCGGTGCCGGACACGCTGAACACGTTGACGGACCGTGAGGTCGAGGTGTTGAAGCTGGTGGCGCGGGGGTTGTCGAACGCGGAGATCGCGGCGGACCTGTTCGTGAGCGAGACGACGGTGAAGACGCATGTGGGGCATGTGCTGACGAAGCTGGGGTTGCGGGACCGGGTGCAGGCGGCGGTGTACGCGTACGAGAGTGGTCTGGTGCGGCCGGGCGCGCAGCAGTAACGCCTGGTACGCGGACACGGACGCGGGGTGCTCCTTCGGGAAGGGGCACCCCGTCGTCGTCCGGAGAGGCTGTCAGCCCTTGCTGAGTTCCCAGAAGCGGAAGACCGTGGAGGCGTCGAGGCAGTATTCGAGGCCGTAGACGTTGTCGCGGGTGACGGCGTACTGCTTGGCCTGCCAGACGGGGAGGACGGGGAGCTGGTCGGCGACGATGTCCTGGAGTTTGCCGTAGTCCTTGTCGGTGTCGGCGCGGTTGGTGACGGCGGCGGTGCGGGGGATGAGGGTGCCGTTGATGGTTTCGTTGGTGTAGTGGTTGTTGAGGACGTTGCCCTTGCCGAAGAAGGGGGCGGTGAAGTTGTCGGCGTCGGGGTAGTCGGGGACCCAGCCCTTGACGTAGACGCCGTACTTGCCGGCTTCGATGTCCTTCTCGTACTGGTCGAAGGCGACGGACTTGACCTTGGCGTCGAAGAGGCCGCTGGCGTTGAGCTGGGCGGCGATGGTCTTGAGTTCCTGGTCGGTGGCGGGGCCGTACCGGGAGGGGGTGGACCAGAGGGTGAGTTCGACCTTGTCGGTGATGCCGGCGTTACGCAGGGCGGCGGTGGCCTTGTCGACGGAGGGGCGGGCGCCGTAGCGGTCGAAGAAGGCGGTGTTGTGGCCGGTGATGCCCGCGGGGATGATCGAGTAGAGGGGGTCGGCGGTGCCCTGGTAGACGTCCTTGATGAGGGCGTCGCGGTCGAGGAGGTAGGCGATCGCCTTGCGGACGGGGAGTTTGCCGGCGACGGGGTCGTTCATGTTGAAGACGAGGTGCTGGACTTCGGCGCTGGTGCCTTCGACGACGTCGAGTTCTTTGCTGTTGGCGCTGTGCTGGGCGTCGGTGATGCCGGCGGCGGTGAGGCCGCGGTAGGCGATGTCGACCTTGTCGTCGAGAAGGGCCTTCTTGAGGGCGGCCTGGTCGCCGTGGAAGAACTTGAGGGTGACGCCGGAGTTCTTGGCCTTGGCGTTGCCCTTGTAGTTGCCGTTGACGGAGAAGACGGCTTCGTCCTTGTTGAAGGATTCGAGTTTGTAGGGGCCCGAGCCGACGGCTTTGCCGTCCTTGCGCAGGCCCTTCGCGTCGTACTCCTTGTGGTCGACGATGGATCCGGCGCCGGAGGCGAGTTTGCTGGGGAAGGTGGCGTCGGCGACCTTGAGGCGGAAGACGACGGTGTGTTCGTCGGGGGCTTCGACCTTGTCGAGCATGGGGAACATGATCGCGGGGCCGGACTCGTCGTTGATCTTCAGCATGCGTTCGAAGGAGAACTTGACGTCCTCGGAGGTGAGGGAGTCACCGTTGCTGAACTTGAGTCCCGGTTTCAGGGTGCACTGGTAGACCTTGGTCTCCGTGTCGGTGAAGGTGCACTCCTTGGCGGCGTCCGGTTCGGGGTCGGTGCCGCCCTTGGGGAAGGCGAGGAGGGACTGGAAGACGTTGTTGAACAGCAGCCAGGAGCCGGGGTCGTAGCCGGAGGCGGGGTCGGTGGCGAGGACGTCGTCGGACATCCCCATGACCACGGAGGAGCCGCTGCCGCCGGAGGAGCCGTTCTCGGAGCCGCAGCCGGTCAACAGGCCGGAGGCGAGCCCTGCCACGATCGGGAGGACCGGCCACTGGGTGCGCTTGTTCACGTGTACGTGCCTTGTCGTCGGTTTCTCGGTGTCGATGACTCGGTGACTCCGGTGTCGGTGAGCCGGTGAGTCTGTTCAGCGCGTACGCCGGGACGGTGTGGTCCGGGCCGACGGCGGCTGCGTGGGGGTGGTGGCCGGGCTCGCCGCTCGTGGGGAGGGTCTTCGCGTCGGGGAGGCCGGGGAACCGGGGCACGCCGGGGCCGGGTGCGGCGCCGGAGTGGTGTGGTTCATGGTCGGTCTTCTCCAGGACGGTGTGGGTTCCTCGGTGGCGGTCTCGGGGTGGTTCTGTAAGAGATTAGTGGGCACCCGCGCGCCGTCTTGTGTCTACTGGAGTTGACGATTCCTCACGCTGTGGAGCCGTGGGTGAACGGACCGGAGAATCGGCCCTGGAATGTTTCCGTGCAGGGGTCCATCAATCGGGACACTTGGACGGGCCCGAGGGGCGCGAAAAGGGCGCCCCGGAGTGGGGAACGTCACACCGGGGGTGAGGCGGAATTCCGGCCGTTTCCCGGAATGCCGCCGGATCGTCATTGCGGCGCGGCGCCTTCCCATGGATGCGCAGGCTATCGGGGGCGCGCGGGTTTCGTCAGGCGTTCCGGCTCAGGCGGCCATCAGCCCGCGCAGGAAGGGCACGTCGACGTGTTCCAGGGACGATACGACGGTGCGGCGGGCGGCGGGCGCGATGGGGGCGACCGACGGCACGGCCACGACCTGGCATCCGGCGGCCTCGGCGGCGGCGACTCCGGTGGCGGTGTCCTCGATGACGGCGCATCTGGCCGGATCCGCGCCGAGGCGGGTGGCGGCGAGGAGGTAGGGCTCGGGGTGCGGCTTGGTGCGGGCGACCTCGTCGCCGGCGACGCTGAGGCGGAAGTGGTGGGGGCCGAGCGAGGTGAGGACGCGGTCGATGATGCGCCGGTGGGAGGCGGAGACCAGGGCAGTGGGGACGTCGTGCGCGGCGAGTTCGGCGAGCAGGCGGGCGGCGCCGGGCATGAGGGGCAGGGCGCTGCCGATGAGGTCCTCGAAGCCGTCGTTGAGGAGCAGGGAGAGTTCGTCGAGGGTGATGTCGGCGCCGGTGGCTTCGATGAGGAAGCCGGCGCTGCGGCTCATGGGGCCGCCGACGACGATGTGCCGCCAGGATTCGTCGAGGGTGTGGCCGAGCTTCTTGAAGATCTCGACCTCGACGTCCCACCAGAAGCCTTCGGTGTCCACCAGGGTGCCGTCCATGTCGAGGAGGACGGCCTGGAGGGCGGAGCCTTCGGCGGTGAGCGCGGCGGGTGCGGGGACCGTACTGGTCATCCAGTACCTCCTCAGAGGGACGAGTAGGCCGGTCACGCGCTCCGTTCGAGACGGAGGGGCGACCGGCCTGCGGTGGACCGACCAGTGTACGACTCGCGGCGGCGGCACGCTTTCTTGTCGCGTGCTCATCGCGTCGGCCGTGTGGTCAGCGCGCGTTGAAGTACTTCGCCTCCGGGTGGTGCAGGACGATCGCGTCGGTGGACTGTTCGGGGTGGAGCTGGAACTCCTCCGAGAGGTGGACGCCGATGCGTTCGGGCTGGAGGAGTTCGGCGATCTTGGCGCGGTCCTCCAGGTTGGGGCAGGCGCCGTAGCCGAGGGAGAAGCGTGCGCCCCGGTACTTCAGGTCGAACATGTCGGTGATCCGGTCGGGGTCCTCGCCGCCGAAGCCGAGTTCGGCGCGCACGCGCGCGTGCCAGTACTCGGCGAGGGCTTCGGCCAACTGGACGGAGAGGCCGTGCAGTTCGAGGTAGTCGCGGTAGGCGTTGGCCTCGAAGAGTTTCGCGGTCTCCTCGCCGATGCGGTTGCCGACGGTGACGACCTGGAGGCCGACGACGTCCACCTCGCCGGTCTCCTCGGGGCGGAAGAAGTCGGCGAGGCACAGCCGGCGGCCCCGGCGCTGGCGGGGGAAGGTGAAGCGGGTGCGTTCGTTGCCCTGGTCGTCGAGGATGATCAGGTCGTCGTCCTTGGAGACGCACGGGAAGTAGCCGTAGACGACGGCGGCTTCGAGGAGGTTGTCGGTCTGGAGGCGGTCGAGGAGGCCGCGCAGCCGGGGGCGTCCCTCGTTCTCGACGAGTTCCTCGTAGGTCGGTCCGTCGCCGGCGCGGGCCTGCTTGAGGCCCCACTGGCCCTTGAAGAGGGCGCCTTCGTCGAGCCAGCTGGCGTAGTCCTTGAGGGGGATGCCCTTGATGATGCGGGTGCCCTGGAAGGGGGCTTTGGGGACGGGGTTGTCGATGGCGACGTCGGACCTGACGTGGCCTTCCTCCTCCGGCTGCTCCGCGACGGCCACGGCGCCGGCCGGGCGCACCCGGCGCTGCTTCAGCTCGGGCAGGGCGGCGCCGGGGACGCCGCGTTTGACGCCGATGAGGGCGTCCATGAGGCGCAGTCCCTCGAAGGCGTCGCGGGCGTAGCGGACCTCGCCCTCGTACAGCTCGTGGAGGTCCTGTTCGACGTAGGCGCGGGTGAGGGCGGCGCCGCCGAGGATGACGGGGTAGCTGGCGGCGAGGCCGCGCTGGTTCAGCTCTTCCAGGTTCTCCTTCATGATCACGGTGGATTTCACGAGGAGTCCGGACATGCCGATGACGTCGGCCTTGTGTTCCTCGGCGGCGTCGAGGATCGCGGAGACGGGCTGTTTGATGCCGAGGTTGACGACGTTGTAGCCGTTGTTGGACAGGATGATGTCGACGAGGTTCTTGCCGATGTCGTGGACGTCGCCGCGGACGGTGGCCAGGACGATGGTGCCCTTGCCGTCGGCGTCGGACTTCTCCATGTGGGGTTCGAGGTGGGCGACGGCCGTCTTCATGACCTCGGCGGACTGGAGGACGAACGGCAGCTGCATCTGTCCTGAGCCGAAGAGTTCGCCGACGACCTTCATGCCGTCGAGGAGGGTCTCGTTGACGATGTCGAGGGCGGAGCGGGTCGTGAGGGCTTCGTCGAGGTCGGCTTCGAGGCCGTTCTTCTCGCCGTCGATGATGCGCCGCTTGAGGCGTTCCTCCAGGGGGAGGGCGGCGAGTTCCTCGGCCTTGCCGGCCTTGAGGGACTTGGCGGTGGCGCCTTCGAAGAGGGCCATCAGCTTCTGGAGGGGGTCGTATCCCTCGGCTCGGCGGTCGTAGACCAGGTCGAGGGCGGTGGTGACCTCTTCCTCGGTGAAGCGGGCGATGGGGAGGATCTTGGAGGCGTGGACGATCGCGGAGTCCAGGCCCGCCTTGACGCATTCGTCGAGGAAGACGGAGTTGAGGAGGATGCGGGCGGCCGGGTTGAGGCCGAAGGAGATGTTGGACAGGCCCAGGGTGGTCTGGACGTCCGGGTGGCGGCGTTTGAGTTCGCGGATGGCCTCGATGGTGGCGATGCCGTCGCCGCGGGACTCCTCCTGGCCGGTGCAGATGGTGAAGGTCAGGGTGTCGATGAGGATGTCGGACTCGTGGATGCCCCAGTTGCCGGTGAGGTCGTCGATGAGGCGTTCGGCGATGGCGACCTTGTGCTCGGGGGTGCGGGCCTGGCCCTGCTCGTCGATGGTGAGGGCGATGAGGGCGGCGCCGTGTTCCTGGGCGAGGCGGGTGACCTTCGCGAAGCGGGAGTCGGGGCCGTCGCCGTCCTCGTAGTTGACGGAGTTGATGACCGCGCGTCCGCCGAGCTTCTCCAGTCCGGCCTGGATGACGTCGACCTCGGTGGAGTCGAGGACGATGGGGAGGGTGGAGGCGGTGGCGAGGCGGCCGGCGAGTTCGGCCATGTCGGTGACGCCGTCGCGGCCGACGTAGTCCACGCAGAGGTCCAGCATGTGGGCGCCTTCGCGGATCTGTTCGCGGGCGATCTCCACGCAGTCGTCCCAGCGGGCCTCCAGCATGGCCTCGCGGAACTTCTTCGACCCGTTGGCGTTGGTGCGTTCGCCGATCGCCATGTAGGAGGTGTCCTGGCGGAACGGGACGGTCTGGTAGAGGGAGGCGGCGCCGGGTTCGGGGCGCGGGTCGCGGGGGGTGGGGGCGAGGTCGCGGACGCGCTGGACGAGCTGGCGCAGGTGTTCGGGGGTGGTGCCGCAGCAGCCGCCGATGAGGGAGAGGCCGTAGTCGCGGACGAACGTCTCGTGGGCGTCGGCGAGTTCGGGGGCGGTGAGGGGGTAGGTGGCGCCGTTCTTGCCGAGGACGGGCAGGCCCGCGTTCGGCATGCACGACAGGGGGATGCGGGCGTTGCGGGCCAGGTAGCGGAGGTGTTCGCTCATCTCCGCGGGGCCGGTCGCGCAGTTCATGCCGATCATGTCGATGCCGAGGGGTTCCAGGGCGGTGAGCGCGGCGCCGATCTCGGAGCCGAGGAGCATGGTGCCGGTGGTCTCGACGGTGACGGAGACGATGATCGGGACGTCGAGTCCGGCGCTCTCGCGGGCGCGCTGGGCGCCGATGACGGCGGCCTTGGTCTGGAGGAGGTCCTGGGTGGTCTCGACGATGAGGGCGTCGGCGCCGCCCTGGATGAGGCCTTCGGCGTTCTGCTGGAAGGCGTCGCGGATGGTGGTGTAGCCGACGTGGCCGAGGGTCGGCAGTTTCGTGCCGGGGCCGATGGAGCCGAGGACCCAGCGCTGTCGGCCGTCGCGTGCGGTGTAGGTGTCGGCGGTCTCGCGGGCGATGCGGGCGCCGGCCTCGGAGAGTTCGTGGACGCGCTCGGGGATGTCGTACTCGGCGAGGGCGGCGAAGTTGGCGCCGAAGGTGTTGGTCTCGACGCAGTCGACCTCGGCGTCGAAGTACGCCTCGTGGACGGAGCGGACGATGTCCGGGCGGGTCAGGTTCAGGATCTCGTTGCAGCCTTCGAGGTCCTGGAAGTCCTCCAGGGTGGGGTCCTGGGCCTGGAGCATCGTTCCCATCGCTCCGTCGGCGACCACCACGCGGGTGGCGAGTGCCTCTCGGAGCGCGGACACGCGGGTCCGGCTGTCGGCGGAAGGGGTCGGCGGCACAGAGGCCATGTAAGGGCTCCCTCGGGTGCGACGGCTGTCGGCTTTGGGGCCAGGGTAGCGGGGAACGGGGGTGTGCCGTCGGGTTGTTCCAGGGGGCGGACCGGTGGGGGCCGCTGCGGGCGGGTGGGGGTGGGGGTTTCTCGGGCGTCCGGCGAGGTCGGTGCGGGGGTGGGAGGGGCGCGCGGGGATACTTCGGGGGCCGTGGTGGGTCGCCTCGGGAGTTCCGGCAGGTGGCCGAGGGGCGACCTGTGGAGCAACACGCGGCTACCGACCATTGGCAGGAGGTCGGCATGGACCGGTAGTGTTCGGCATTGCCGAACGATGGCTGGAGAGACGGCCACGGGAGGCTCGGCCGGTGTGGACGAACAGCGGTCGGGGTCGGCGTGAGCCGGTCGCAAGGGGACGGAGGCAGGACGGCGATGGCACGGAACATCCAGTCGCTCGAACGGGCGGCCGCGATGCTGCGGCTCCTCGGGGGCGGCGAGCGGCGGCTCGGCCTGTCGGACATCGCCTCGGCCCTGGGCCTGGCCAAGGGCACGGCGCACGGCATCCTGCGCACCCTCCAGCAGGAGGGGTTCGTGGAGCAGGACGACGCGTCGGGGCGCTACCAGCTGGGCGCGGAGCTGCTGCGGCTGGGGACGACGTATCTGGACGTGCACGAGCTGCGGGCGCGGGCCCTGGTGTGGGCGGACGATCTGGCGCGGGCCAGCGGCGAGAGCGTGCATCTGGGTGTCCTGCACCAGCAGGGGGTGCTGATCGTGCACCACGTGTTCCGTCCGGACGACAGCCGGCAGGTGCTGGAGATCGGGGCGATGCAGCCGCTGCACTCGACGGCGCTGGGCAAGGTGCTGTCGGCGTACGACCCGGTGGCGCACAGTGAGGCGCTGGAGACGGAGCGGCGGGCGTTCACGGACCGCACGGTGTGCGAGTCGAAGGCGTTCGAGCAGGTTCTGGACATCACGCGCGCGCGTGGGTACGCGGCGGACGTGGAGGAGACCTGGGAGGGTGTCGCGTCGGTCGCGGCGCCGATCCACGACCGGCGGCGGATGCCGGTGGGCGCGGTGGGGATCACGGGTGCGGTGGAGCGGGTGTGTCCGGACGGGGAGTTGCGGCCCGAGCTGATCGCGTCGGTGCGTGACTGTGCGCGTGCGGTGTCGCGGGATCTGGGTGCGGGCAGGTTCTGAGCGGGCCCGCGGGGCCTGAGAGGCATGTGGGAGATCACCGGGACGTCGGGCGACGTTCCGGTTCTCGGCATACCCTGATCCGGACATAACCGGTCAGACATGGGCCGATCTGACGAAGATCGATAACTCATGACTATCAATAACGATCAGGTTTCCGATAACAGAACTCTTGACGCACGTGTGACGCCGGGGCAAGACTCCCGTCCATCGGTCGGCATTGTCGAACACCTACCGGCAATACGCGCTAGAGTGTGACAGTGCCAAGGGCCGCCATCGCTCTCACCCACGAGGGCGCGGAACCCCCGGAGGGACCCGGGGTTCGGCTTCCCCTGGACGAAGGACAAAGGAGTCGCGGGTGTCCAGCTCCGACATCTTCATCGGCGAGACCATCGGTACCGCCATACTCATCCTGCTCGGCGGCGGCGTGTGCGCCGCCGTCACGCTGAAGGCCAGCAAGGCCCGTAACGCCGGCTGGCTCGCCATCACCTTCGGGTGGGGTTTCGCCGTTCTGACGGCCGTCTACACCTCCGCGCCGCTCTCCGGCGCGCACCTCAACCCGGCCGTGACACTGGCGCTCGCGCTCAAGAAGAACGGCATCTCCTGGAGCGACGTCCCGGTCTACTGGGGCGGGCAGCTGCTCGGCGCCATGATCGGCGCCTCCCTGGTGTGGGTCGCGTACTACGGCCAGTTCCTGGCGCACCTCACCGACAAGGAGATCGTCGGCGAGCCGGCGGCCAAGGCGGTCGAGGCGCAGGAGAAGGGCGCGGGCCCGGTGCTCGGCATCTTCTCCACCGGCCCGGAGATCCGGGTGGCCTGGCAGAACGTCGCCACGGAGGTCATCGGCACGATCGTGCTGGTGCTCGCGGTCCTCACGCAGGGTCTCAACGGCGACGGCAAGGGCCTCGGCACCCTGGGCGCCCTGATCACCGCCCTCGTGGTGGTCTCCATCGGCCTGTCCCTCGGTGGCCCGACCGGCTACGCGATCAACCCGGCCCGTGACCTCGGTCCGCGCATCGTGCACGCCCTCCTGCCCCTGCCCAACAAGGGCGGCTCCGACTGGAGCTACGCCTGGGTTCCCGTGGTCGGCCCGCTCATCGGCGGCGCCATCGCGGCGGGCATCTACAACGTCGCGTTCGCCTAGCAGCCGCGGGTTTCACCCGTACGAGCTACGGGTTTTCGAAACTCTTCGCGAACGCCGATCGTCAAGCCCCATAACCACGGAATCCCCCAGGAGCACACAGTGACCGACGCCCACACCACCGGCCCGTTCATCGCCGCCATCGACCAGGGCACCACCTCCAGCCGCTGCATCGTCTTCGACAAGGACGGCCGGATCGTCTCCGTCGACCAGAAGGAGCACGAGCAGATCTTCCCGAAGCCGGGCTGGGTCGAGCACGACGCGAACGAGATCTGGACGAACGTCCAGGAGGTCGTCGCCGGCGCGATAGCCAAGGCGGGCATCACCCGCGACGACATCAAGGCCATCGGCATCACCAACCAGCGTGAGACGACGCTGCTGTGGGACAAGAACACCGGCGAGCCCGTCCACAACGCGATCGTCTGGCAGGACACCCGTACCGACGCCCTCTGCAAGGAGCTCGGCCGCAACGTCGGCCAGGACCGCTTCCGCCGCGAGACCGGTCTGCCGCTGGCCTCCTACTTCGCCGGCCCGAAGGCCCGCTGGCTCCTCGACAACGTCGAGGGTCTGCGCGAGCGCGCCGAGGCGGGCGACATCCTGTTCGGCACGATGGACACCTGGGTCATCTGGAACCTGACGGGCGGTGTGAACGGCGGCAAGCACTACACCGACGTCACCAACGCCTCCCGCACGATGCTGATGAACCTGCACACCCTCGCGTGGGACGAGAAGATCGCCGAATCCATCGGCGTGCCGCTCCAGATCCTCCCCGAGATCCGCTCCTCCGCCGAGGTCTACGGCGAGGTCACCGGCGGCTCCCTCGGCGAGCTGCTCGGCGGCATCCCGGTCGCCTCGGCGCTCGGCGACCAGCAGGCGGCCCTCTTCGGCCAGACCTGCTTCGCCGAGGGCGAGGCCAAGTCGACCTACGGCACCGGCACGTTCATGCTGATGAACACCGGCGAGAAGATCATCAACTCGTACTCCGGCCTGCTCACCACGGTCGGCTACCGCATCGGTGACGACGCCCCGGTCTACGCCCTGGAGGGCTCGATCGCGGTCACCGGCTCGCTGGTGCAGTGGATGCGCGACCAGATGGGCCTCATCTCCACCGCCGCCGAGATCGAGACGCTCGCCCTGTCCGTCGAGGACAACGGCGGCGCCTACTTCGTCCCGGCCTTCTCCGGCCTGTTCGCCCCGCACTGGCGCTCCGACGCCCGCGGTGTGATCGCCGGCCTCACCCGGTACGTCACCAAGGCGCACCTCGCACGCGCCGTCCTGGAGGCCACGGCCTGGCAGACCCGTGAGATCACCGACGCCATGACGAAGGACTCCGGCGTCGAGCTCGCGGCCCTCAAGGTCGACGGCGGCATGACCTCCAACAACCTGCTGATGCAGACCCTCTCGGACTTCCTGGACGCGCCGGTGGTGCGCCCGATGGTCGCCGAGACGACCTGCCTCGGCGCCGCCTACGCCGCCGGCCTCGCCGTCGGCTTCTGGACCAGCACCGACGACCTGCGCGCCAACTGGCGCCGGGCCGCCGAGTGGACCCCCCGCATGGACGCGGAAACCCGCGACCGTGAGTACAAGACCTGGCTCAAGGCCGTCGAGCGGACCATGGGCTGGATCGAGGACGAGAGCTGAGCGAGCAACCCCCTCAACAGCTCTGATGAGGAGTAAGAACCCGACATGACCAGTCAGCCCACCCTCCAGACCGTGCCTGCCCTCGGTACGCACCCGGCCTCCGCCGCCAACCCGAGCCGCGCCGAGACCCGGGAGCGGCTCGCCAAGGCGTCGTACGACCTTCTCGTGATCGGCGGCGGCATCCTGGGCATCTCCACCGCCTGGCACGCCGCGCAGTCCGGTCTGCGGGTGGCGCTGGTCGACGCCGGTGACTTCGCCGGCGCCACCTCCTCCGCCTCCTCCAAGCTGCTCCACGGCGGTCTGCGCTACCTGCAGACCGGCGCGGTGAAGCTGGTGGCGGAGAACCACTTCGAGCGGCGCGCGGTGTCCCGTCAGGTGGCCCCCCACCTGGCGAACCCGCTCACGTTCTACCTGCCCGTCTACAAGGGCGGCCCGCACGGCGCGGCGAAGCTCGGGGCGGGCGTGTTCGCCTACTCCGCGCTCTCCGCGTTCGGTGACGGCGTCGGCCACCTCCTGTCCCCCGCGAAGGCGGCGCAGGACGTGCCGGAGCTGCGCACCGAGAACCTGAAGGCCGTCGCGGTCTACGGCGACGACCAGATGAACGACGCGCGCATGGCCCTCATGACGGTCCGCGGAGCCGTCGAGGCCGGCGCCGTCGTCCTCAACCACGCCGAGGTCACCGGCCTGCGCTTCACCAACGGGCGGGTCACCGGCGCGGAGCTGAAGGACCGGACGACGGGTGACGAGTTCGGGGTCGGCGCCCGTCTCGTCCTCAACGCCACCGGCCCCTGGGTCGACCACCTGCGCAAGATGGAGGACCCGAACGCGGCCCCCTCCATCCGCCTCTCCAAGGGCGCGCACCTCGTCCTCAAGCGCACCTCCCCCTGGAAGGCCGCGCTCGCCACGCCGATCGACAAGTACCGCATCACGTTCGCCCTGCCGTGGGAGGACATGCTGCTCCTCGGCACGACGGACGAGGAGTACGAGGGCGACCCGGCGGACGTGTCGGTGACCGAGAAGGACACCGCGCAGATCCTCGACGAGGCCGCGTTCTCGGTCCGTGACCAGCAGCTCGCCCGCGAGAACATCACCTACGCGTTCGCCGGTCTGCGTGTGCTGCCGGGTGGCCCCGGGGACACCGCGAAGGCCAAGCGGGAGACCGTCGTCACCGAGGGCCGGGGCGGGATGCTGTCCGTCGCGGGCGGCAAGTGGACGACGTTCCGGCACATCGGCCGCACGATCATGAAGAAGCTGGAGTCCCTCCCGGGTCACCCCCTGGGCGACGACTTCGAGCCGATCTCCTCGCTGCCGAAGAAGCTGCCCCTGCCCGGTGTCGCGAACCCCCGCGCGGTCGCCCACCGCCTCCTCGTCGACAACCCGGCCCCCGGTCCGCGCATGGCCGCCGACACGGCCAAGCACCTCGCCACCCACTACGGCTCCCTCGCCTTCGACATCGCCCGCCTGGCGAACGAGAACCCGGAACTGGCCCAGCGCGTCCACCCCGACGCGCCGGAGATCTGGGCGCAGGTCGTGTACGCGCGGGACAACGAGTGGGCGGAGACGCAGGACGACGTGCTGCGGCGGCGGACGACGCTGACGATTCGCGGGCTGGCCACGGACGAGGTGCGGGCGAAGGTGCAGGATCTGCTGGACAAGAAGTAACCGGCACGGCCGGTGGCCGGTACAGCCGGTGGCCGGTACGGCTGAAGGGGCGGCTCCTCACCGAGGGGCCGCCCCTTTCGTGTGGGCACATCCGGCTCGTCACCGGCGAGAGCGCGATGCAGCGCAGGGGGACGGGGCTCGCCGACCGGGTGCGGCGGTGGGCCGCCGGTGAGGGGGCGTTCGAGGCGGACGCCAGCTCAGACGTCGGCTCAGCCGACCGACGCCACCACCTGACGCACAGCCTCCACGTCCCCCAACTCCCCCCGCCGCACGATCAGTTCACGCCCCAGCAGCAGCGCCCGGCGTGAAGCCGGTACCGGGTCCGGGAGCGTCGTCAGGTCCGTCAGATGCGCGAACCCGATGATCCGGCGCACGATCTCGGTCCCGGCGTACCCCACCGACTCGGTCCACACCCGCCGCAGGAACCGGTCGAGGTACGCGTCGTCGAAGAACCCGTCCACCCGCCCCGCCCACAGCCGCCGGAACTCGCCCTCGAACGCCTCCCAGGACAGCCGGAGTTGGTCGGCGTGGTCGGTCGACGTGCCCAGTGCACGCGCGCGTTCCTCGGAGACCAGGGCGTTGGCCCAGTACAGGCCGAGGTCGTAGCCGATCGGTCCGACGAAGGAGAACTCGGGGTCGAAGACCCGGACGACCGCCTCGCCGGACCGCTCCCCCACCATGACGCTGCCGGTGTGGAGGTCGCCGTGCAGGAGGGCCTGCGCGCTGGTCATGAAGGTGTGGCGGAGGTCGGCGACCTCGGTGCGCAGGGCGGTGTCCGCGCGGAACTCGGCGGCCAGGTCGGCGAGTTCGGGCAGCCAGTGGTTGTGCTCGTGCTCGATGTACGGCTCGGACAGCACCACGTCCTCGGTGATCTTGCACAGCTCCGGGCTGACCGACGCCGCGACGAGCGCTTTGCGTTCGGCGGACGGCATGCCGAAGTCGCTGGTGGTGAAGGTCAGTTGGGCGACGAACTCGCCGATGCGCGCGGAGGTGTCGGGCCCGTAGGAGGCGCCCTCGTTGAGGACCGTGCGCAGGACCTCCAGGTCGGACATGTCCTCCATGACGAGGGCGTGGTTCTCGGGGTCGTAGCCGAGGATCGCGGGGATCTTGTCGGGGGCGACCTTCGCGACCTGCTCGTAGGCCCGCGCCTCCGCGTCCGCGCGGTCGGGGTTCATCGGCCAGGAGGGTCCCGCGACCCGGACCCACGGCAGCGCCTGCTTCACCGCGAGGCTGCGGCTGCCGTCGGCGGACGCCGCGAGGAACACCCGGTTCATGTTGCCGTCGGACACCTCACGGACGTCGATGTCGGCCGGGTCGTCCCAGTGGCCGCGCTCGGCGAGGTAGGCGGGGATGTCGGCCGGCTCCAGGATGCGGTAACCCATGAGACTTCCTTAGGCGGTGCGGCGCTTGGACAGGGTGAAGCTGAAGACCAGGGCCAGGATGAGGACCGCGCCTTCGACGACGTCCTGTGTGTAGTACGGCAGGCCCTTGATCGTGAGCCCTGTGGTGATGATGCCGATGAGGACGGCGCCGAGCGCGGTCCCCCACACGTTGGGGCGCCCCCGGCCGAGGACGGACGTACCCACGAGCGCGACGGCGACCGCTTCGAGGAGCTGCGAGGTGCCGGCGCTGACGTCGCCCTGTCCGATGCGGGAGGCGAGGATGAGGCCGCCGACGGAGGCGAGGACGCCGGAGATGACGTAGGCCAGCGCGCGGTACGCGCCGACACGGATGCCGGCCAGCCGGGACGCCTCGGGGTTCGCGCCGATGGCGTACAGCACGCGCCCCCACCGGGTCCGGGCGAGGAACACCCACGCGGCGACGGTCAGCCCGCCGAAGATCAGCACGGAGACCGGGACCCCGAACACGGTCCCCCGGTCGATCTTCAGGAACCCGGCGGTGAACTTCCCGGGGGCGGTCGACCCGTCGGGCAGGGTCATGCCCGGCGTGATCGACTGTCCGTCGACGAGGATCAGCTTCGAGCCCTGGATCACGAACATCGTGCCCAGCGTCGCGAGCATGTCGGGGATCTTCAGGACGACGATCAGCAGCGCGTTGAGCAGCCCCGCGAGCGCGCCCGCGATCAGGACGGCGACGATCGCGACCGCGCCGACCTGGTTGTGGACGACCATCGTCTGTGCGGCGACCGACACGCCGAGCCCGGCGACCGCGCCGACGGACATGTCCATGCCGCCGACGGCCATGGTGAGGGTGACGCCGAGGCCGAGGATCGCGGCGACCGAGACATAGCGCAGGGTGTCGAGGAGGGTCGCCGACTCGCGGAAGGAGCCCTCGCTGAGGGCGAAGTACAGGAACAGTGCGACCGTCACGAAGATGAAGCCGTATTTGATGACGGCGTTCTGGACGCGCAGTGCCACGGGTGCGGTGGGCGGGGTCGCCGCCTTCGCCGGGGTCTCGGTGCTCTGAGTGGTGGTCATGACGTCTTTCCTCAAGAAGCCGGGGTCACACGGACGCCGAGATGGTCTGGATGACGCGGTCGCGCTCCGCGTCCCGGCCGTACGCGTCGAGGTGGATCTCGCCGGCCGCGAGGACGACGACCCGGTCGGCGGTCTCCAGGATCTCGTCGACGTCGGCGGACAGGACGAGGACGGCGGCGCCCTCGGCGGCGAGCTGCCGGGCGCGGCGGCCGATGTCCCGGCGGGCCCCGATGTCCACGCCTCGGAACGGCTCGTCCAGGATGAGGACACGGGGGGTCTCGGCGAGCCAGCGGCCGACCACGACCTTCTGCTGGTTGCCGCCGGAGAGTTCCTCGACGGTGCTGTGCTCGTCGCGGGTGACGACGCCGAGCGCGGCGATGGTGTCGCGGCCGAGGGCGTCCTCCTTGGCGCTCTGGAGCAGGCCGAGCCGGGACAGGGACTTCAGGAACGGCAGCGACACGTTCTGGGCGACGGACCAGCCGGGGACGAGCGCGTCGGCGTGCCGGTCCTCGGGGACGAGGTGGACGCCGGCCCGGATCGCGTCGGCCGGGCGGCGGGGGGTGTAGGCCGTGCCGTCCAGCTCGACCCTGCCTGCGAGGAAGGGCTCGGCACCGAAGAGGCCGCGGGCCAGCTCGGTCTTGCCGGCGCCCAACAGGCCGACGACGCCGGTGACTTCACCGGCGCGCAGGTCGAGGTCGAGGGGGGTGTGCTGGGTCGCGAAGAGACGGACGCCTTTCAGCGACAGGGCCACGTCACCGACAGCACCCTCCCGTACCGGACGGGCCGTCGCCGCTCCCTGTTCCTGCGCCAGCATCGCGCGCAGGGCGGCGTCCCAGTCGAACGGTTTCGCCTGGTCCTCGGTGAGACGGCCGTCTCGCAGGACGACCAGGCGGTCGGCGAGGGCGTCGATCTCGCCGAGGCGGTGGGAGACGTAGAGCACGGCGATGCCGTCCTCGCGCATCTTCTCCACCAGCGTGAAGAGGCGTTCGGCCTCGGCGGCGGAGAGCGCGGAGGTCGGTTCGTCGAGGATCAGCAGCCGGGGGCGGGTCGCGAGGGCGCGGGCCAGGATGAGCAACTGGCGGTCGGAGATGCCGAGTTCGACGACGTCCCGCTTGAGGACGGCGTCGCTCCAGTCGAGGCCGAGGCCCGCCTGGATCTCGCGGGCGCGGACCAGGGTGCGGCGTCCGTTCAGGAAGGGGTTGCCGCGCTGGGCGGCGAGTTCCTCGAAGACGAGGTTCTCGGCGACGGACAGGCCGGGGACGATGCCCTCGCCGATCCGCTGGTGCACCGTCTGAATGCCCAGCCGGCGTGCGGCGGACGGCGATTGGAGGGCGACGGGCTGTCCCGCGACCCGCACCTCACCGCCGTGTCCCGCGTGCACGCCGGACAGGATCTTGATCAGCGTGGACTTCCCGGCCCCGTTCGCGCCCAGCAGCGCGACCACGCTGCCGGGGGCGATGTCGAGGGAGACGGAGGCGAGGACGGTCTTGCCGCCGAACGCCATGCTGACGTCGGTGAGGGCGACGGCGGGCGCCTCGGCACAGACACCCTCGGCCTCGGCGGAGCCGCCTGTCTCAGTGGGCGACATTCGCGATCCAGTCCGCGGTCGACACCTGGGACAGGTTCAGCGCCGGGAGGGCCGCCCGCAGCTGGTCCATGTTGGCGATCTTCTTCTCGCGCAGGAGGTCCTGGGTGATGGCGACCGCCGGGAACTCGACGGTGGTCTTCCCGAGCTGTCCGGCCAGCTCCAGGGCGGTCGTCCGGACGACCGCGGCGCCGACGGCGGACGGGTCGGTGCCGGCGGTGGCGACCCACGGGCTGCCGGCGGCCGTCATCTGCTGGATGTCCGCGTTGGAGACGTCCGCGCCGAACACCTTGATCTTGTCCTGGAGCTTCTTGTTCTGGACGGCGAGGACGGTGCCCTTGGCGAGTTCGTCGTAGGGCGCGAAGACGCCGGTGACGTCGGAGTTCTGGGTGAGGGCGGCGGAGACGAGGGGGACGTTGTCCGTGGCGGTGGAGTCGGTGACCTTGCCGACCTTGAACGCCTGCTTCCAGCCCTGCGAGGTGACCTCGGTCTTCCAGACGGAGTCCCGCTTGTCGAGGGCGGCGTACCCGGCGACGTTGACGTAGCCGACCTTGGCGTTCTTGCCGACCTTCTGCGCCATGACGTCCAGGACGGCCTGGGCCAGGCTCGCGTCGTTCTGCCGGGTGGTGACGACGCCCTTCGTGGCGGTCTCGACGTCGTAGACGACGACCTTGATGCCCTTCTTGACGGCCTGGTCGATCTCCGGCTGGATCGTCGCCGGGAAGCCGTGGTCGACGATGATCGCCTTGGCGCCGGAGTTGATCGCGGAGGAGAGGTCGGTGGCCTGCTTGGCGTTGTCGGCCTGGGCGTCGTACACCGTCAGGTCGATGCCGAGGGCCTTGGCCTGGGCCTTCGCGCCGTTGCCCCACTGCTCGAAGTAGTCGCCGGCGCCGCTCTGGCGGACCAGGGCGACCTTGACGGCGCCCGAGTCGAAGGGGGCGGGCTTCTTGCCGGTGGCGGCCTTGGCGGAGGCGGCCGTGTCGCCGCTCGTCTTCGTGGACGCGTCCGAGGACTGGGAGCAGCCGCTCAGCACGAGGGCGGAGACGGAGGCCAGTGAGAGCGCGGCGAGGGGCAGGCGGGTACGGGACATGAGGGGCTCCAGGTACGGGGGGTACGAAAGAGATGCGCCAGGTGGCGCACGCCGAGGGGAGGCGAGGAGGCGATGGCTCCGGGAGCGGTCAGCGACAGCTGGCTGTGGTCGACCGGAGCAAGTCCACGTACAGCCGCCGAACGAGCAGCAGCGTCTTCATAGACAGATCATGTGAAGGGTTTCAGCCATACGTCAAAGGTGTAAAAGGGGATTCTCACGGAATGAGACAACGACTACGTCACACCGGGTGATCGTCTGCCCTGGAGTTACCATCGCAGGACCGGCACCTGCCCCTTTTCCTCCCCCGGCCGCCCGGAGCCCGTCTCAACATCCGGACGGACCGGCCCGTCCAGACAGATCCTGGAGCTGCTGTCATGACCCTTCTGACCACATGGTCCGAATCCGGCCCCGAGTCCCAGATCCGCCGGACCTCCGACCCCGCGGAGATCGCGGAGGCCCTCAAGCCGCTGGGCGTGCGGTACGAGCAGTGGCCGATCCGCGAGGACGTCCCCTTCGACGCGGACAGCGAGACGGTGTTCGCCGCGTACGGTCCGGAGATCGAGAAGCTGAACGCGCAGGAGGGCTTCACCACGGTCGACGTCCTCGGTCTGCACCCCAGCGACGACCCGGAGTTCCCGGCGAGGGCGAAGGCCGCCCGCGAGAAGTTCCTCCAGGAGCACACGCACGACGACGATGACGAGGTCCGTTTCTTCGTCTCCGGCTCCGGCATCTTCTACCTGCACGTGAACGGCGAGGTCCACGCGGTCTTCTGCGAGAAGGGCGACCTGCTGGGCGTCCCGCGCGGCACGACGCACTGGTTCGACATGGGCACGAACCCGTCGTTCACGGCGATCCGCTTCTTCCACGAGGAGGACGGCTGGATCGGCAACTTCACCGGGTCGACGATCGCCGGGCGCTTCCCGGACTACGACACGATCGCCGCCGGGTACACCGCGTGAGTGCCGGCCACGCCGTGGACGCCGTGGTGCTCGACATCGAGGGCACCACGAGCGCCACGGGGTTCGTCGTCGACGTCCTGTACCCGTACTCGCGCGCCCGCTTCGCGGACCTGCTGTCCCAGCGGGCGGACGAGCCTGAGGTGGCGCGGGCGATCGCGCAGGTGCGGGAGCTGTCCGGTGAGCCGGACGCGGACGCCGCCGCGATCGAGAAGACCCTGAACGCGTGGCTGGACGCCGACCGCAAGGCGACCCCGCTGAAGACCCTCCAGGGCATCGTCTGGGCGGAGGGTTTCGCGCGGGGCGAGTTGGTCTCGCACTTCTACGACGACGTCGTCCCCCGGCTGCGCGCCTGGCACGCGTCCGGGGTCCGGCTGTACGTGTACTCGTCGGGTTCGGTCGCCGCGCAGCGGGCGTGGTTCACCAACAGCCCCGAGGGTGACCTGACTTCACTGGTCTCGGGGTTCTACGACACGGAGAACGCGGGGCCCAAGCAGGACGCGGAGTCGTACCGGCGGATCGCCTCGGCGACCGGCGTCGAGCCGTCGCGTCTCCTCTTCCTCTCCGACCGTCCCGGTGAACTGGACGCCGCCCGCGAGGCCGGCTGGCAGGCCGTCGGGGTCCGGCGGCCCGGGGAGCCGTACTTCGAGCAAGGCGTCGGGGACCATGCGCGGGCAGGGTCGTTCGACGAGATCACCGTTTCCGGGAGCACCGCATGACCGACGGCATCAGCGCGCAGGACCTTCACGAGGCGGGCGCCGTGCTCGCCGCCGAGTCCGCCCGGTTCGCCTCCTTCGGCTGGATGCGCGGGACTTCGGGCAACCTGTCGGTGGTGCTGTCCCGGGAGCCGCTGCGGCTCGCGGTGACGGCGAGCGGGCACGACAAGGGTGAACTGACCCCGGCCGACGTGGTGCTGGTGGACGGGCAGGGGGCCGCGGTGCGGGGCGGGAAGCCGTCCGCCGAGGCCGAACTGCACGCGCGGGTGGCCGCGTTGACGGGTGCGGGGGCGGTCGTCCATGTGCACACCGTGGCGTCCGTGGCGCTCGGGCATCGGCTGCCCGGGGGGATTCCGTTCCGGGACGTCGAGATGCTGAAGGGTGTGGGGCAGCCCGCGCACGACGTGGAGGTCGTGCTGCCGGTCATCGCCAACAGCCAGGACATGAAGGAGTTGGGGGACCGGCTGGAGGAGGCGCGTAATCCGTCGATGCCGGCGGTCGTCGTCGCCGGGCACGGGTTGTACGTGTGGGGGGCGGATCCTCGGCAGGCGCGGCATCACACCGAAGTCGTGGAGTGGCTGCTGGAGTTGGAGCTGACGCGGCGCTGAGCGGTCAGGGAGAAGGGGGGACCGTGTGGTCCCCCCTTTCTTTCGTGACGTGCCGTCTACTTCAGCCGTTCGCCCGGGAGTTCACCCGCCGAGACCTCCAGCACCCCGCGCTCCGTGACGAGTCCGGTGATCAGCCGGCCCGGCGTCACGTCGAACGCCGGGTTGTGGCCGCGCGACTCGGCGGGGGCGGTGCGGATGCCGCCCCACTCCAGCACCTCGTCCTCGCCCCGGAGTTCGATGTGGATGCCGGCTCCGGTGGCCGTGGCGAGGTCGACGGTCGTGGTGGGGGCGGCGACCAGGAACGGGATCCCGGCGTCGGCGCAGGCCAGGGCGACGCCGACGGTGCCGACCTTGTTCGCGGTGTCGCCGTTGGCGGCGATGCGGTCGGCGCCGACGATCGTCGCGTCGACCTCGCCGCGCAGGATGGTGCCGGCGGCGGCGCCGTCCGCCTGGACGTAGTGCGGGATGCCCTCCTGGACCAGCTCCCAGGCGGTGAGCCGCGATCCCTGGAGCAGCGGGCGCGTCTCGTCGGCGTACACGACCTCGACGCGGCCCCGGGCGTGGAGTTCGCGGACGACGCCGAGGGCGGTGCCCCAGCCGGCGGTGGCGAGGGCGCCGGTGTTGCAGTGGGTGAGGATGCGCAGCGGGCGGTCCACGCCGGCCTTCTTGATCAGCCAGTCCGCTCCGTGGACGCCCATCGCGCGGTTCGCCTCGACGTCCTCGCGCTGGACGGCGGCGGCTTCTTCGAGGACCGCGTCGAGGCCCTCGGCGTAGCGGGTCATGACACGGTCGACGCAGACCATCAGGTTGACGGCGGTGGGGCGGGCCTCACGGACGCGGGCGACGGCGTCGAGGATCTGGAGGTCGCTCCAGCCCTCGCGCTCGCCCTGGATGAGGGCGAGGGCGACACCGTAGGCTCCGGCGGCGCCGATCGCGGGGGCGCCGCGCACGACGAGGCGCTTGATCGCGTCGATCAGGGCGTCCACATCGCGGATGTCCACGGTCTCGGTGCGGTGCGGCAGGACGGTCTGGTCGATGAGCGCGAGACCGGTTCCGGTCCAGTCGACGGCACGCAGTTCCTGGGACATAGGGGCTGGCTCCTGGGGTGCTGCCTGGGGGTTTCGGTGTCGGACACCGTACACGGCCTCGGCGAACCACAGTTCGAGACAGTCTGTCGAGTGGCTGAAACCGGGTGGTACAGTCCACAACCAATCCCACTGGCCGAGACGAATCGTGAGATCGGAGGAGACGTGCCCCTGCTCACGAAGCGCCGTTTCCTCGACTTCGGCCGGTGTTGCGGCGACCGCTGTCTCGGCTGAGCCCTTCCCCCACAGCCCCTGAAGCACCCCTCCCGAGCGCTCTCGCGGCCCGGCACCGTCGCCCCCGCGGAGCGCCGCTCGCCATACCCGGAAGGCCCTCCCCGATGCACCGCAGACCCCGCCGCACCCTCCAGCTCACGGCGCTCGCCACCGGCGCCGTCCTCCTGGCCACCGGCTGCAACGCCGCCGCGAAGAAGGACGCCGGCGCCGCCGCCTCCGGTGCCTCGGGGAAGTCGTTCACGCTGATCACCCCGGACGCCGTGGGGCAGAACGACTTCCTGAAGCTGGCGGTGACGGGCGTCGAGGCGGCGGCGAAAACGCACGGTGGCTCGCAGAAGGTGTTCCAGTCCACGGACACGGCGTCTCAGCAGCAGAACGTGCAGGCCGCCGTGGACGCCAAGCCGGACGTCGTCGTCCTGGTCGGCTTCGAGTTCGCGGACGTCGTCGCCCAGCAGGCGCGGAAGAACCCCGGTCAGCAGTTCCTGCTGATCGACGCGTGCACCGCGAAGCCCTTCAAGAACGTGAGCTGCGCGGTGTTCCGGGAGCACGAGGGGGTCTTCCTCGCGGGCGCCGAGGCGGGGCTGCTGAGCAGGTCGGGCAAGGTGGGCGCGGTGGACGTCCTCGACACCCCGCTGTTCCGGCGCTTCAGCGACCCGTTCGCGGCCGGGGCGAAGAAGGTCGCGCCGAAGTCGTCGGCCGGTACGCGGTTCATCGGCGGCCAGTCCCCGTTCAACGACGCGCCGCGCGCGAAGGAGCAGGCGAACACGCTGCTCTCGCAGGGCTACGACCAGGTGATGGCCGCCGCCGCTGCCGGGAACTACGGCGTCTTCGAGGCGGCGAAGGCGAAGGGCGCGTTCGCGTACGGCGTGGACGTCAACCAGTGCCCGTCCTCGCCGGGCACGGTCGTCGACAACGTGATCAAGCGGACGGACATCGCCGTCGAGAAGGGCATCGACTCGGTGCTCGCCGGGAAGACCGGGACGACGGTGTCGTACGGGCTGAAGGAGGGCGGCATCAGCCTCACCGGCCTGGAGGCGGGCGCGGAGTCCTCGCAGTGCGTGATCGCGAAGCACCCGGACGTCCTGACGAAGGTCAAGGCGCTGCGCGACCAGATCGTCGCGGGGACGCTGAGCGTCGATGACCCCGCCGCGCACTGAGGGCGGGGGCGTCGGGGCCGCTGTCGAGCTGCTGGGGATCACGAAACGGTTCCCCGGCACGCTCGCCAACGACTCCGTCGACCTGACCGTCTCGCACGGTGAGATCCATGCGCTGATGGGTGAGAACGGTGCGGGCAAGTCGACGCTCATGTCGGTCCTGTACGGCATGCTGCGGCCGGACGCGGGGACGATCCGGGTCGACGGCCGGGAGGTGTCGTTCACGAGTCCGTCCGACGCGATGGCCGCCGGGCTCGGCATGGTCCACCAGAGCTTCAAGCTGTTCGACTCGCTGACGGTCGCCGAGAACGTCGTGTACGCCGCCGAGCCTCGCCGGTTCGGCCTGGTGGACCGGGCTGCCGCGCGGCGCCGGGTGCGGGAGCTGGCCGAGGAGCACGGGCTCGCGGTCGAACCGGACGCGCGGGTCGGGGAGTTGCCGGTCGGGCTGCGGCAACGCGTGGAGATCCTCAAGCTGTTGCACCGGGGTGCGCGCACGCTGATCCTCGACGAGCCGACGGCCGTGCTCACGCCGGCGGAGGCGGACGCCCTGTTCTCCGTCCTCAAGTCCCTCGCCGCGCAGGGCCGTTCGGTCGTTCTCGTCACGCACAAGCTCCGCGAGGTCCTTGAGGGGTCCGACCGGGTGACGGTGCTGCGGGACGGGCGGGTCGTGTCCCGGCTGGTCACCTCGGAGACGTCCGCCGAGGAGATCGCGGCGGCGATGACGGGGCGCGCGGTGGAGCTGGACCGGGTGCACGCGGCGGGGACGCCGGGTGAGCCGGTGCTGGAGGTGGACGCCCTCTCGTCCGCCGGTGTCCACGATGTGGGCCTCACGGTCCGGGCCGGGGAGATCGTCGGGGTCGCGGGGGTCGCCGGAAACGGGCAGAGCGAGCTGGTCGAGGCGCTGGCCGGGCTGCGGGCGGTCACCGGTGGACGGGTCCGTGTCCAGGGCCGTGACCTCACCCACGCGTCCGCCGCCGAACGCCGGGCCCACGGCCTGGCCTACGTTCCCGAGGACCGGCACGCGGTCGGTACGGCGCCGGCGGCGAGCGTCGCCGAGAACCTGGCGATGGGGCACCACCGGACCTCACTGTCCCGGCGCGGGCTGCTCGCGCCGGGGGCGGTCCGGGAACACGCGCGCACGCTGATCGAGAGGTTCGGGGTGAAGACGGCGTCCGTCACCGCACCGGCCTCCTCCCTGTCCGGCGGCAACCTCCAGAAACTCCTCATCGGACGTGAACTCGCCCATGACGCCCCCTTGTTGCTCGTCGAGCAGCCGACTCGGGGCGTCGACATCGGGGCCGTGCAGAACATCCACGACCAGCTGATCGCCTACCGCGACGCCGGGCACGCGGTGCTGCTGGTGTCCGCCGAGCTGAGCGAGATCAGGGGGCTCGCGGATCGGGTGCTGGTGATGTACGAGGGGCGGATCGTGGGGGCGTACGAGAAGGAAGAGGCGGACGAGAGGGTGCTGGGGATGGCGATGGCGGGGGCGGGTGCAGGCGCCGATGAAGACACGAGCGAAGGTGCGAGCGTGGGCGAAAGTGCAGGCATTTGACATGACCGCCACTCGCACATCCACCCTCCTCCGCTCCCCCGTCACCGCCTCCGTCCTCGCCGGCCTCCTCGTCGGCGCCCTCTTCCTCCTCGGCACCGGCGCCGACCCCCTCACCGCGTACGACGCCGTCCTCACCGGCGCGCTCGGCGCGGACGGCATCGGCCCGACCCTCACCACCGCCACCAGCGTCCTGGGCCTCGCGCTCGCGCTGGCCGTGCCGTTGCGGGCCGGGCTGATCAACCTCGGCGGGGACGGCCAGATGGTGCTGGGCGGGATCACGGCGGCGATGACGGCCCTGCACTCCCCGCTCCCGGCGCCCCTCACCGTCCCCCTCGCCCTCCTCGCCGGCATGGCCACCGGCGCCGGATACGCCGTGCTCGCGGCGCTCTGCGAGAACCGGTTCGGGGTTCCGCTGCTGGTCAGCAGCCTGTTGCTGAGCTACCCGGCGGTGTCGCTGGCGTCGTACCTCGCCCGGTACCCGCTGAAGGAGCCGGGCTCCAGCCTGCCCCAGACGCGGGCGTTCCCGGAGGGGGTCGCGCTGCCCACGTTCGGCGACTCCACGGTCACCGTCGGCCTGGTCCTCGTCGTCCTCGCGGCGGCGGCCTACTGGTTCACCGACCGGCGCACGGCGTTCGGGTACGAGATCCGGATGACGGGTCTCAACTCCCGTTTCTCCGCGTACGCCGGGGTCGAACGGGCGGGCCTGACACTGAAGTTGATGTCGGTGTCGGGGGCGCTCGCCGGACTCGTGGGCGCCATCGGGGTGTTGAGCTTCCCGTACCGGTTCGTGGACGGTTCGCTGACCGCGCCCGGCTACACGTGGACGGGTCTCACGGCGGCGCTGCTCGCGGGCGCGGCCCCGGTCGGCACGCTGATCGCGTCGTTCTTCTTCGCGGTCCTCCAGGTCGGCGGGCTCGCGATGGAGCGGACGACGGAGGTGCCGCGCGAGCTGACGCAGGTGCTCCAGGCGATCGTGATCGTGTTCCTGGCGGCCCGACTCCGGTTCCCGCAAAGGCTGTTCGAGAAGCTGAGGCCGTCCGAGAAGGCCTCGAAGAAGGAGGCCGTCTGATGTTCCTCGACTCCGACCTCCTCATGTCGGCCCTGCGCGCCCTCACCTCCATCCTCCTCGCCGCCCTCGGCGGGGCGCTCTGCGAACGTGCGGGCGTGTTCAACATCGGCCTCGAAGGCATGATGCTGCTGGGCTGTTTCACGGCGGTCGCCACCAGCTGGTTCACCGGCAGCCCCTGGCTCGGTGTCCTCGCGGCGGCTCTCGCGGCGGCGGCGTACTCGCTGGTCCTCGCGGTCGGCGCGATCACGCTGAAGGGCGACGCGGTGGTGCTCGGCATCGCCATGAACCTCCTCGCCGTCGGCCTGACGAGCTTCCTGCTGCGCACGGTCTTCGGTGTGCAGGGCACGTTCAGCGATCCCTCTCTCAACGGCCTTCCCCTGATGGGGGGTTTGAGCCCGCTCGCCTACCTCTCCTGGCTCGCGGTCGGGGTGGCCGCGCTCCTGCTGTCCCGGCATCCGTGGGGGCTGCGGCTGCGCGGGGTGGGTGAATCCGCGGACGCCGCCGCGACGCTCGGGGTCAGTCCGGCGAAGTACCGGTACGGCGCCGTATTGTCGTCCGGTGTGCTGTGCGGACTGGCGGGTGCCCAACTCGCGTTGGGCAACGTCACGTTGTTCACCGAGAACATGACGGCGGGCCGGGGCTGGATCGCGGTGGTCGCGGTGATGCTGGGCCGGGCCCTGCCGGTCGGTGTGCTGCTCGCGGCGCTGCTGTTCGGGCTCGCGGAGGCGGTCGGTTTCCGTCTCCAGGGCGTCGGTCTGCCCCAACAGGCCACCGACGCCGCGCCGTACGTCGTCACGCTCGGCGCCCTGTTCCTGTCGACGGCCCGCCGCCGTCGCCGTACCCCTTCCTCCTCCGGAGCTGTCTCATGACGCAGGACCTCCTGCCGATCACCCGAATTCCCCGTACCGGCCTGCCCGTCGACGCGGTCGTCGTCGGCAACCCGGCGCGCGCGGCGGCCGTCGCCGGGCTGCTCGACGGGGCGGTGGAGGCGTCGTACCACCGTGAGTACCGGGTGTTCAGCGGAAGTTGGAAGGGCCTGCCGGTCGTCGTCGCCTCCCACGGCGTGGGCGCCCCGGGTGCGAACCTCCTCTTCCAGGAGTTGGCGGACGCGGGTGTGCGGACGATCCTGCGGTTCGGTACGGCGGGCGCGATGAAGCCGGGGATCGCGGACGGCGACCTGGTGATCGCCGAGGCGGCGGTCCGTGACGACGGTGTCACCCAGCAGCTCCTGCCGCCGGAGTACCCGGCGTTCGCGTCCCCGGAGGCGGTCCTCGCCCTCCAGCGCGCGGCCCGCGAGACGGGTGCCCCGCACCACCGTGGCGTCGTGTGGACCCGCGCCGCCTTCCAGCCGGGCCACCTCCCCCTGTTCGCGTACACCGGCGTGGGTCTCGCCGCGATCGAGATGGAGCTGTCGGCCCTGCTGGTGACGGCGTCGCTGCGGGGCCTCACGGCGGGCGGCGTCCTCGTCGTGGACGGCGCGAACGCGGACGAGCTGGTCGACGACGAGGGCGCCAGCGTCTACGACCCGCACCGGGACGTCGTCGCCGAAGGTGTCGAGCGGGGTGCCGTGGTCTCGTTGGAGGCGCTGCGGCTGCTGGCGGAGGGCAACTCCCGGTGAGCGTCGACCTGTTGGTGCACGGCGGTGACGTCCTGACGATGGACGACGCCGGAAGTGTCGTGAAGGACGGTGCCGTTGCCGTCCGTGACGGCGAGATCGTCGCCGTCGGCCCCGCCGAGGAGCTGCGACGGCGGTACGAGGCGCGGGAGTTCATCGACGCGTCGGGCTGCCTTGTCCTGCCCGGGTTCGTGAACACCCACACCCACCTCGCGATGACGCTGCTGCGGGGGCGTGCCGACGACGTGACTCTCCAGGGTTTCCTGGAGCGGGTGTTGACGTGGGAGGCGGAGCTGCTGACGCCGCGGAACGTGGCGGCGGCGGTGCGGCTGGCGGTAGCCGAGTCGGTCCGGGCCGGGGTGACGTCGGCGCTGGACATGTACTGGTTCCACGAGGCGGCCGGTCAGGCGGCGCGGGAGGCGGGCTGGCGGCTGCTGACCGGTCCGACGTTCATGGACGTCCCCGAGCCGCCGGACGATCGAGACTTCGCTTCTCGAACCGCCTGGGCCCGCAAGGACCTTGAGGCGTACGACGGGATCCGTCCGACCGTGTTCGCGCACTCCGCGTACACCCTCTCCCCCGAGCAGCTCGTCGACGTGTTCGCGCTGGCGCGGGAGTTCGGGGCGCTGGTGCACATCCACGCGGCGGAGAACGCGGCCGAGGTCGCGACCGTGGAGGTCAAGTACGGGAAACGGCCGGTGGAGTTGCTGGACTCGCTCGGGCTGCTGGGCCCGGACGTGCTGCTCGCGCACGCCGTGGACCTGACCGGCCCGGAGATCGCGGCGCTGGCCCGTACGGGTACGTCGGTCGCGCACTGTCCGGTGTCGAACCTGAAGCTGGGGTGCGGGATCGCGCCGGTGCCGCGGCTGTTGAGTGCCGGGGTGACGGTCGGGCTCGGGACGGACGGGGCCGTCAGCTCCAACTCGCTGGACGTCCTGGGTGCCGTGCGGCAGGCCGCGCTCGTGCACAAGGCGGGCGGTGATCCGACGGCGGTCGGTGCCGAGCAGGCGGTGCGGATGGCGACCGTGGAGGGGGCGCGGGCGCTGGGGCTCGGGGGTCTGCTGGGGTCGTTGGAGGCGGGCAAGCGGGCGGATCTGGTGGTCGTGGAGCTGTCGGGCGCGCATCTGCGTCCGCTGCACGACCCGTGGTCGACGCTGGCGTACGCGGCGCGTGCGGACGACGTGCGGGACACCGTCGTCGACGGGAGGGTGTTGATGCGGGGGCGGGTGCTGACCACGCTGGACGAACGTGCGGTGATCGCGGATCTGGAGTCGCTGATCGGCTGAGCCCCATAATGACCCGAGACATCCGATGTCTTTCGCTCGTCCTTCGCTGTCCCGGGTGTCCGGACCGCGCACGAACTGGGAGGCCGTCATGGCAGTCACCGACGAGGCCATCGAGAAGATCAAGGGGATGATCGTC
Source organism: Streptomyces sp. S6 (assembly GCF_054880855.1). Taxonomy (NCBI): domain Bacteria; kingdom Bacillati; phylum Actinomycetota; class Actinomycetes; order Kitasatosporales; family Streptomycetaceae; genus Streptomyces; species Streptomyces sp. S6. Next base: position 30,147 of record NZ_JBTYMC010000027.1, read on the forward strand.
TCGGGTGCGCTGCGCCCCGGGGACCGGCTGCCCAAGGAGAGCGAACTCGCCGCCGAACTGGGCCTGTCGAGGAACTCCCTGCGGGAGGCGGTGCGGGCGCTGTCGCTGATCCGGATCCTGGACGTGCGCCAGGGCGACGGCACGTACGTGACCAGTCTGGACCCGCAACTCCTGCTGGAGGCGGTGAGTTTCGTCGTCGACTTCCATCGCGACGACACCGTCCTGGAGTTCCTCGCGGTGCGCCGCATCCTGGAGCCGGCGGCGACGGCGATGGCGGCGCTGCGCATCAGCGAGCAGCAACTGGACGCGCTGGGCGCGCAGTTGGACCGGCTGGGCGAGAGGCCGTCGGTGGAGGAGCTGGTCGCGTCCGATCTGGAGTTCCACCGGGGGATCGTGAGCGGCGCCGGGAACTCGGTGCTGTGCTCGCTCCTCGACGGGCTGTCGGGGCCGACGACGCGGGCGCGGATCTGGCGGGGTCTGACGCAGGAGGACGCGGTGGCGCGGACGCTGCACGAGCACCGGGCGATCCTGGCGGCCCTCAAGGACCGGGACGCGGAGGCGGCGCGGTCGTGGGCGACGGTGCACATCGCGAGCGTGGAGCAATGGCTGCGGGAGAGTCTCTGAAACCGGTTTCTGCGCGTTTCCCCTCAAGGGGGTTCGACGGGGTCGGACGGGGCAGTGATCCGTTCACTCCCCCGTGCAGGGGGCTGCGGGCGCTCTTGCCGCACGCCGTAAGGTTGGGTGGTCAGGCGAGGGCACGTCGGAAGGAGGCGCTGGGTGATCGAGCTGGAGGGGGTTCCCGAGCTGATCGACCCAGTCATGGTGGCCGCGTTCGAGGGCTGGAACGATGCCGGCGACGCCGCCTCCACCGCCGTCATGCATCTGGAGCGGGAGTGGAAGGGCGAGGTGTTCGCGGCGCTGGACGCCGAGGACTACTACGACTTCCAGGTGAACCGCCCCACGGTGTTCATGGACGGCGGCGTGCGGAAGATCACGTGGCCGACGACGAGGTTGTCGGTCGTGCGGGTCGGCGGCGACAAGCCGCGTGACCTGGTGCTGGTGCGCGGCATCGAGCCGTCGATGCGCTGGCGTTCTTTCTGCAACGAGTTGCTGGGCTTCGCGCACGAACTGGGTGTGGAGCTGGTGGTGATCCTGGGCGCGCTGCTCGGCGACACCCCGCACACACGTCCGGTACCGATCAGCGGGACGACGTCCGATCCGGATCTGGCACGCCGGATGGACCTGGAGGAGACCAAGTACGAGGGCCCGACGGGCATCGTGGGGGTGTTGCAGGAGGCGTGCACGCACGCGGGTGTCCCGGCGGTGTCGCTGTGGGCGGCCGTCCCGCACTACGTGTCGCAGCCGCCGAACCCGAAGGCGACGCTGGCTCTGCTGAACCGCCTGGAAGACCTGATCGACGTGCGTATCCCGCTCGGTGAACTCGCCGAGGACGCGCGCGCCTGGCAGGTCGGGGTGGATCAGCTCGCGGCCGAGGACAGCGAGGTCGCCGAGTACGTCCAGACCCTGGAGGAGGCCCGCGACACCGCGGAACTCCCCGAGGCGTCCGGCGAGGCGATCGCCCGCGAGTTCGAGCGCTACCTGCGCCGCCGCGACCCGAACGACCCGAACGAGAAGACCCGCCCGCCGAGACCGCCGAAGGCGAGCGGCGGGGACGACGAGGATTCGTCGGAGGACTGAGGGCTCCGAGAGCTCCGAGGGCTCCGAGAGTTCGTGGAAAGGGCAGGGACGCTGATGGGCGTCCCTGCCCTTTTTGCCTGTGCGCTGCCCTTACAGGGCTACGCCGAGGAGCGCGTCCACCGCGCGGGAGACGACGCCGGGGGCGCCGGTGTCGGTGCCGCCGTGCTCCTGCTGGCGGGAGGCCCAGCGGTCGACGGCGTCGAGGGCCGCGGGTGCGTCGAGGTCGTGCGCGAGGGCGTCGCGGATCTCCTCGACGAGGGTCTCCGCCTCGGGGCCGTCGGGCCGGGAGACGGCGGCACGCCAGCGCGCGAGGCGGGCCTCGGCGTCGGTGAGGACCTGGTCGGTCCACTCCCAGTCGGCGCGGTAGTGGTGGGCGAGGAGCGCGAGGCGGATCGCGGCCGGGTCGACGCCGTCGCGGCGCAGCGCCGAGACGAAGACGAGGTTGCCGCGCGACTTGGACATCTTCTCGCCGTCGAGGGCGACCATGCCGGCGTGGACGTACGCCTTGGCCATGGGGAACTCGCCGGTGAGGGCGTGCGCGTGGGAGGCGCCCATCTCGTGGTGCGGGAAGGCGAGGTCGGAGCCGCCGCCCTGCACGTCGAAGCCCATGCCGAGGTGTTCCAGGGCGATGGCGACGCACTCGATGTGCCAGCCGGGCCGGCCGGGGCCGAGGGAGGCGCCGTCCCAGCTGGGCTCGCCCTCGCGGGCGGCCATCCACAGCATCGGGTCGAGGGGGTTCTTCTTGCCCGGCCGGTCGGGGTCGCCGCCGCGCTCGGCGGACAGCAGGCGCATCGCCTCGGCGTCCAGGTTGGACACCTTCCCGAAGTGCGGGTCGGCCTCGACGGAGAAGTAGACGTCGCCTTCGAGTTCGTAGGCGGCGCCCGCGTCCCGCAGGCGTTCGACGAGCGGCACGATGCCGGGTATCGCCTCGACGGCGCCGACGTACTGCTTCGGGGGCAGCATCCGCAGGGCGGTCATGTCCTCGCGGAAGAGGGTGGTCTCCTTCTCGGCGAGCGCGACCCAGTCCACGCCGTCGCGCTCCGCGCGCTCCAGCAGCGGGTCGTCCACGTCGGTGACGTTCTGGACGTAGTGAACCTGCCGCTTGGTGTCGAGCCACACGCGCTGCACGAGGTCGAACGCGTTGTAGGTCGCCGCGTGTCCCATGTGCGTGGCGTCGTACGGCGTGATGCCGCACACGTAGATACGGGCGACGGGACCGGGGTCGAGGGTGACGAGGTCACCGGTCGCGGTGTCGTGGATCCTCAGGTCGCGGCCCTGACCAGGCAGGGCGGGGACCTCGGAAGCGGGCCAGGCATGCATGTCATGAGCGTAACCGGACCGGAGTTCGGTATACGAACCGGAGCGCACTAGATGGCCGACAAGGCGGTCTTGTGCCGGTCGGCCGGGTGTGCGGGGGACTGTCTGTGCGGGGTTGTTCCGTGCGGGGTGCTAGACGGGCGGCCAGGGGATGGCGGGCCACTCTCCGCTCGGCTCCGGATGCTTCCCGGTGGCCAGCAGGGCGTCCACGCGCGCGCGGGTGGCGTCGAGTTCGGCCGGGGTGATGAGCGGCGCGAGCGTCCGGGTGAGGCCGCCGGAGGGCTCCAGGGCGCCTCTGAGGTCCTTGAGGACGGTCTGGGCCTCATCGGTCAGGGGCTCGCCCGCCCAGCCCCACAGGAGCGTACGGAGCTTGTTCTCGGTGTGGAAGGTCACGCCGTGGTCGATGCCGTGGAGGCGGCCGTCGGCGGTGGGCAGGAGGTGGCCGCCCTTGCGGTCGGCGTTGTTGATCACGGCGTCGAGGACGGCGAGGCGGCGCAGCCGGTCGTCGTCGGCGTGCACGAGCAGCGCGGTCTTCCCCTCCCCCACCTCGGCGAAACCGATGGCCTTCCACCCCGGCTCCGGTTCCTGCGCGTCGACCAGGGCGAGGAGTTCGGCCTGAGGGGACACCTCGATCCACAGCTGGACCATGCCCTCGCCGTACGGGCCGTCGCGCAGGACCGTCGGCGGGATCAGCCCCCAGCCGGTCGCGGCGGACACCGCGTAGGCGGCGACCTCGCGCTGGGCGAGGGTGCCGTCGGGGAAGTCCCACAGGGGCCGCTCCCCGGCGACCGGCTTGTACACGCAGGCCGCCTCACGGCCGTCGTGGACGACCGTGCAGTACAGGGCCGCGTTGGAGGCGTCGCCGATGCGTCCGCGCACGGTCAGCTCGCCGCGCGCCAGGAGCAGCGCGTCCGCCGGTTCCACGGTCGTCACGCCCCTCGCCGGTATCCGTTCTGGCGTGGACACACGTGTCCTTCCGGGTCGAGCGGCAGGCTGCACAGGGGGCAGGGCGGACGGCCCGCGTTGACGACGTCCAGGGCGCGTTTGGCGAACGCGCGCGCCTGTGCGCCGGTGAGCCGCACGCGGAGCATCGGGGGGCCGTTCTCCTCGTCCTGGAGGAGCCGTTCCTCCGCCTCGGCGAGGTCTTCCTCGGAGTCCGCGTCCAGTTCGACGAGAGCCTGGGCCTCGACGATCATCCGCTGTTCGTCGCCGTCCCAGGCGAGGGCCATGGTGCCGACCCGGAACTCCTCCTCGACGGGTGAGTCGAGGGGGCGGGTGTCGGAGTTCTCGGCGGGGGCGACGGCGGGTACGGCGGCGTTTCCGCCGCTGCGGCGCACGACCTCGTCCAGCAGTTCGTCCATGCGCTCGGCGAGCGCGGCGACCTGGGTCTTCTCCAGCGCGACACTGGTCACCCGGGAGCCGGCGACGGCCTGGAGGAAGAAGGTACGGCGTCCGGGCAGTCCGACCGTGCCGGCCACGAAGCGGTCCGGCGGGTCGTAGAGGAACACCTGACGGGACACGTCCTGTCTCCAGTAAGAGTCGTGAGTTCGGATACGTCCACGCACGCGGGCGCGCGCTGTGCGGACCGCTTCACCCTACTGCGGGCGACGATCACGGTGCGCCAGCACCGCCCCCCACCGTCGCGTGCCCGGTGGGCGGTTCCTCGCGCGGGGCCAGTGAGGTGAGGTCCCCGGTGTCACCGAGGCGCACCAGGAAGGGGCGCAGCCGGGTGTAGCGGATCGCCGTCACGGAGCAGGGTTCCACGGAGATGCGCTGGAACAGGTCGAGGTGCAGGCCGAGGGCGTCGGCGACGAGCGCCTTGATGATGTCGCCGTGCGAGCACATGAGATAGACGGCGTTCTCGCCGTGGTCGCGCTCCACGCGCGCGTTCCACTCGCGGACGGCCTCCGCGGCGCGCGTCTGCATCGACCGCATCGACTCCCCGCCGGGGAACGCCGCGGCCGAGGGGTGCGCCTGGACGACCTCCATCAGCGGGTCACCGCTCAGCTCGGCGAGCTTGCGTCCGCTCCAGTCGCCGTAGTGCGCCTCGCCGATACGGTCGTCGGTGTGCGCGGTGAGGCCGCGGGCCTCCAGGAGGGGGCGCAGGGTCTCCTGGCAGCGCTCCAGGGGGCTCGTGACGATCTCCGCTATCGGGAGTCCTTCGAGGCGTTGTGGGAGGGCTGCCGCTTGTGCTGTGCCGCGGTCGTCCAGGGTTACGCCGGGGGTCCAGCCGGCGAGGACTCCGGAGGTGTTGGCGGTTGATCGGCCGTGGCGGAGGAGGATGAGGGTGGGCATGGGGTCAGGGTAGGGGGAAGGGGGGTTGGAGGGCGGGGCTGTGACATTTGCTCTCTCGCCTGCGGGGCGCCTATGTCGGTGTCGAGGACACGAACGTGCTCAGCGTAACCATGCCCCCACTGTCCCCGTTGTTCCTCACAGCCGGCCGTGGCGGGGAAGACCCCCGAGCCCCCACCACGGCCGCAGAACTCTCCGACGGCCGGCCGGGAACCCGGGGTGCCGTGGCTACGCCAGCCCCGCCAGTTCCAACGCCTCCGCGCCCGCCCGCAGGGCCGCGAGGCGTTCGTCGAGGGTGAAGCCGGCGGGGGCGAGGGTGAGGGTGGTGACGCCGACGGCGGCGTAGGACTTCACGCGGTCGGCGATGCGGTGCACGGAGCCGAGGAGGGAGGTCTTGTCGATGAGGTCGTGGGGAACGGCCGCCGCCGCGCCGGTCTTGTCGCCCGCGAGGTACTTGTCCTGGATGTCGGCGGCCTCGGCCTCGTAGCCCATGCGCTGGGCGAGCTGGTTGTAGAAGTTCTGCTTGCGGCTGCCCATGCCGCCGACGTACAGCGCGGTGTACGGCCGGAAGGTGTCCGCGAGTTTCTCGACGTCCTTGTCGTCGCCGAGGGCGAGCGGCAGGGTCGGGCAGACGTCGAAGCCGTCGAGACCGAGTCCCGCTTTTTCGCGTCCCGCGCGGATGTGCTTGAGGGCGGTGTCCTCAAGGTGCTCGGCGGAGGGGAAGATCAGGAGGGCACCGTCGGCGATCTCGCCGGTCTGTTCGAGGTTCTTGGGGCCGATCGCGGCGATGTACAGCGGGATGTGCTCGCGCTCCGGGTGCACCGTCAGCTTGATCGGCTTGCCGGGACCGCCCGGCAGCGGCAGCGTCCAGTGTTCCCCCTCGAACGACAGCCGCTCGCGCGTCATCGCCTTGCGGACGATCTCGACGTACTCGCGCGTGCGCGACAGGGGCTTGTCGAACTTGACGCCGTACCAGCCCTCGGAGACCTGCGGTCCGGAGACCCCGAGGCCGAGCCGGAAACGCCCGCCGGAGAGGGAGTCCAGGGTGGCGGCGGTCATCGCGGTCATCGCGGGCTGCCGGGCCGGGATCTGGAAGATGGCCGACCCGACGTCGATCCGCTCGGTCTTGGCGGCGACCCAGGTCAGCACGGTCGCCGCGTCCGAACCGTACGCCTCGGCCGCCCAGCACACGGCGTAGCCGAGCCGGTCGGCCTCCTGTGCCACGGCGAGGTTGTCCCCGTCCATCCCAGCACCCCAGTAGCCGAGGTTGATCCCGAGCTGCATTGGCCGCATCCCCTTACCGATCAGTAACGTCCCTTGCGGACAGACCATAGCGCGCGCCCTCCGGCGGCCGGGAGTGCCGCCCCCACGATCCGCAACCTGCGGATTCGGTTATCCACAGGCCACCCACCGCCCGGTTATGGCCAGTAATCTCGGCGTTCATGGAGCAGAGGCATCTCGGCCGCACCGGCCTGCGCGTGTCCCGTATCGGGCTCGGCACCCTGACCTGGGGCCGTGACACGGACGAGCACGACGCGGCGGACCTCTTGAAGACGTTCTGGGAAGCGGGCGGCACCCTCGTCGACACGGCTGACGTGTACGGCGACGGCGACGCCGAGTACCTCCTGGGCCGCCTCATAGAGGGCCTGGTCCCGCGCCGGGACCTGATCATCGCGACGAAGGCGGGCAGCGTCCCCGACCCCGACCGCCGTTTCGACGGCTCACGCGGCCATCTGCTGGCCGCGCTGGACGCCTCGCTGGCCCGTCTCGGCACGGACTACGTGGACGTGTGGCACATCCACGCGTACGACCCCCACACGCCGATGGAGGAGACCCTCCAGGCCCTCGACATCGCCGTCTCCAGCGGGCGCGCGCGGTACGCGGGTGTCTCCAACTTCTGCGGCTGGCAGATCGCCAAGGCGGCCACCTGGCAGCTCGCCGCGCCCGGCACGCGTACGCGCCTGTCGAGCACGCAGATGGAGTACTCCCTCCTCCAGCGCGGCGTCGAACGCGAGGTGCTGCCCGCCGCGATCGACCTCGGCATCGGGCTGCTGCCCTCCTCCCCGCTCGGCCGCGGCGTCCTCACCGGCAAGTACCGCGGCGACGGTCTCCCGCCCGACTCCCGCGCCGCCTCCGACCACTTCGCCCCCTTCGTCGAGCCCTACCTCGACGACACCGCGAGCCGCATCGTCGACGCGGTCACCACCGCTGCGGACGGCCTCGCCGTCACCCCGCTCCACGTCGCCCTCGCCTGGGTCCGCGACCGGCCCGGCGTCGCCGCACCCATCCTCGGCCCGCGCAACGCGCAGCAGCTCAGCGCCGCATTGTCAGTGGAGGCCCTTACGCTTCCAGACGAGATCTGCCGGGCCCTCGACGACGTGTCGGCGCCCGTGCACCGCTATCCCGATCACGACTGGAGCACGCTGTGAGCACGGACCCGGAGACCACGGAGACCGGATCGCCGGGGGCACCGGAAGGGGGCACGGGCGGTTCCAACACCGGGGAAGCGGGGGTTGCCGGGGGTGGGGGTGGTTCGACGAACGGGCCGGCTGCCTCGGGGGGCGGCGAGAGTGCCGCCGGGAGCGAAGAGGTCAGGGAGCCGAGCGAGGCCGGATCAGGTGAACCCGCCGAGGCCGGAAGTGACGCGAGCTCGGAGGGCGAGGGGGCTGCGGAGGGCTCCGGCGGGGGTGGGAGCGGCTCGGTGGAAGGAGCGGTGGAGCGGGCTGCCGGGGGGAATGCCGCCGCCGTCGGGGATACGGGGGATGCCGGCGCCGGGGAACCCGCCGAGACCGAGGGTGACGCGAGCGCCGGTGCCGAAGGGTCGGTGGACGAATCCGGTGGGGGCGAGACGGCCGACGAGGCTCAAAAGGGTGAAGGCGAGGCGGCGGCCCCCGAGCTCACCGAGGCCCAGGCCGAGCTCGCCGCGCAGAAGGTAGAGCGGGAGCGGATCGCCCGGCGCAAGGCGGAGAAGGGCGGGCCGATCTCCAGCGGGGGGAAGCTGAGTGGCACCGCGGCCGACCTCCTCGCCGCCGTACGGGCGGTGGAAGGCGGGGCGAAGCCGTCGGCGGTGTACACGCCCCCCGCGCGCGGGACTGCCGATTCCGGGCGACGTCCTGAGACGGAAGCACCGAACACGGCCGCCGCGTCGACCGCCGGGGACGGTGACGCCGCAGGCGGGTACGAGTCCCCCGCAACCGCCGAAAGCACTGGCGGGCCCGACACCGCCGCGTCCGGCGCCCACAACCGGCTCAGCGAGCCCTCCGGGCTCGCGGAGAGCGACCTGAAAGCTGCCCGTGCTACCAGCGGGCCCGGCGTCTCCGGCGAGCCCCATGTCCCCGGCCCCCTCGGGCTCCCCGCACAACCCCTCGGCACCCCCTCCCCCGAGGTCATCGACTCCGTCCGCATCGTCCTCGCCCGAGGCACCGCCCCCGAAGCCCTGGCCCCTCAAGTCGCGGAGGCCCTCGGAGAGACCGCGGCCGGGCTTCTCCGCGACGACCCCTGGCAGTTGCTCAGGATCGCGGGGGTGCGGCCCGAGCAGGCCGACGGGTTCGCGCGGGCGCTGCTCGGGGCCGAGTGCGGGCCGGCGGACGAGC
>NZ_JBTYMC010000028.1:0-38594 GCF_054880855.1 Streptomyces sp. S6
CCGACCCCGCTCCGCGCGCACGCGCGTCAGCGGCGAGACCCCGGTGTTCCCGGAGGCCCCCGCCGTCCCGCGCACGACGGCGAATCACACGCGCGCATGTTGGGGCGCCCGCCCGATTCGGCTCGCCCCCTCCGCGCGCGTGCGCGGGAGCCCACCGGCCGCCTCGCCCCCCTCCCCGGCGCCGACGAACCCCGTGCGTGCGATGTCCCCCTACGCGCTCCCCAACGGCGGAGCCGCCTTGCCCCCCGCGTCGAGGTAGGACTGGGGTGGGTTGAGGCGCTGGCCCGGGAAGCCGCCCTTCTCGTACTTGAGGAGTTTGCGGGCCTTCTCGGGGTCGGTCTCGCCCTCGCCGTAGGCGGGGCAGAGGGGGGCGATGGGGCAGGCGCCGCACGCGGGCTTGCGGGCGTGGCAGATGCGGCGGCCGTGCCAGATGACGTGGTGGGAGAGGTCGGTCCAGGCGGACTTGGGGAAGAGGTCGGAGATCGCGGCCTCGATCTTGCCGGGGTCGGTTTCGGCCGTCCAGCGGAAGCGGTGGACCAGGCGCTGGAAGTGCGTGTCGACGGTGATGCCGGGACGGCCGAACGCGTTGCCCAGCACCACGAACGCCGTCTTGCGGCCGACCCCGGGCAGCTTGACCAAGTCCTCCAGCCTGCCGGGGACTTCACCGCCGAAGTCCTCGACGAGCGCCTTGGAGAGGCCGATCACGGACTTCGTCTTGGCCCGGAAGAAGCCGGTGGGCCGGAGGATCTCCTCGACCTCCTCGGGGTTCGCGGCGGCGAGGTCCTCGGGGGTCGGGTACTTGGCGAAGAGTGTGGGCGTCGTCTGATTGACCCGCAGGTCGGTGGTCTGCGCCGACAGGACCGTCGCCACGATCAGCTGGAAGGGGTTGTCGAAATCCAGCTCGGGGTGGGCGTACGGATAGACCTCGGCCAGTTCCCGGTCGATCCGGCGAGCCCGGCGGACCAGCGCCGTACGGGACTCGGTTTTCCCGCCTCCGGACGTTTTCTTCACAGATGCCTTGTCCGCCATGTCCGCCCTTTTCGTCCCGCCATCGGAGATCCCCCACCGTCCTGTTCGCCGACGGCGGAATCCCGCCGCACGCCCGCCACGCGGCCACCCCAGGCCCGCGCTCCCACTGGCGATTTGGACACTCGACCAGCCTAGAGCCCGGCACCGACATCCGCCCCGGCCCCCGGGAACCGCCCCCGATTGGACCCCTGCCGCTTACCTCAGGACAGGTGTGCGGCATCCTTGTGACAGATCACACTGTTTGGACCGTCCGGCAAAATGGGCAACAGGGTCCCCTGGTACGTGGGGGCGCAAGATCCCCTGAGCAGGTCGACAAGGAGAGAACTCGTGGACGACGTTCTGCGGCGCAACCCGCTGTTCGCTGCTCTCGACGACGAGCAGGCGGCGGAGCTGCGCGCCTCCATGAGTGAGGTGACCCTCGCGCGTGGCGACTCACTGTTCCACGAGGGCGACCCGGGCGACCGGCTCTACGTCGTCACCGAGGGCAAGGTGAAGCTTCACCGCACCTCCCCCGACGGCCGCGAGAACATGCTCGCCGTGGTCGGCCCCGGCGAGCTGATCGGCGAACTGTCGCTGTTCGACCCGGGCCCGCGCACGGCGACGGCGACGGCGCTGACGGAGGTCAAGCTGCTCGGCCTCGGCCACGGCGACCTCCAGCCCTGGCTGAACGCGCGTCCCGAGGTCGCCGGCGCGCTCCTGCGCGCGGTGGCGCGGCGCCTGCGCAAGACCAACGACCAGATGTCCGACCTGGTCTTCTCCGACGTTCCCGGCCGGGTGGCGCGCGCGCTGCTCGACCTCTCGCGCCGGTTCGGCGTGCAGTCGGAGGAGGGCATCCACGTCGTCCACGACCTCACGCAGGAGGAGCTGGCGCAGCTCGTCGGCGCGTCCCGGGAGACCGTCAACAAGGCGCTGGCTGACTTCGCGCAGCGCGGCTGGCTGCGCCTTGAGGCCCGCGCGGTGATCCTGCTGGACGTCGAGCGGCTGGCCAAGCGGTCCCGCTGAGCGTCCTCCCGGGGGCTGATTCCGTCGGGCCGCGTCGAAAATGAGCTGCCCGACGGCTTTCTCCGGCGCCACAGTGGGCGCATGGCAGAACCGGTTCCCCACGGACGTCTCGAACACCGGGGGCTCGACCCCCAGGGCCGTATCGCCCGCGAGGGCTCCCTCGCGCGCGTGCGGCCCGTTTTCCGTCCGGTCGTGGCGGCGGCCCGGGACCGGGTCCTGGACGTCTTCGGGGCCCGGCTGCACAGCGTGTACCTGTACGGCTCGATCCCGCGCGGCACCGCGCGCGTGGGGCACAGCGACCTCGACCTCCTGATCGCCACCCGCGCGGAGCCCTCCGAGGCCGACAGGGACGCCGCCTCGGCCCTCGGGGACCAGCTCGACAAGGAGTTCCCCGAGATCGACGGCGTCGGGGCCCTCCTGTACGGCCGTGAGCGCCTCCTGAGCGACGCCGAGACGTACGACATGGGTTTCTTCGTCGCCTGCCTGTGCACGCCCCTCCTGGGCGACGACCTCGCCGAGTACCTCCCCCGCTACCGCCCGGACTCCCGCCTCGCCCGCGACACGAACGGCGACCTGGCGGCGCTGCTCCCCGTCTGGCGCTCACGCGTGGCCGCCGCGCCCGATTCCCCTTCCCGCGCGCGCCTCGTCCGCTTCCAGTCCCGCCACCTCGTCCGCACCGCCTTCACCCTCGTCATGCCCCGCTGGCACGGCTGGACGAGCGACCTCCACGAGATGGCCGCCGCGTTCGCCGAGTACTACCCCGCGCGCGGGGCCCAGCTCCGCGCGGCGGCGCGGCGAGGTCACGAGCCGACGGACTCCCCGGAGGTGCTGGCGGAGTACACGGAGGATCTGGGGCCGTGGCTGGCGGAGGAGTACGCGCGCGTGCACGGCGTGAAGGGCGGACGGCCGCCTCTCAGATGAGCCCGTGGTCCCGCAGGTACTCCAGCTGTGCCCGGACCGAGAGTTCGGCGGCCGGCCACAGGGACGGGTCCACGTCGGCGTAGACGTGGGCGACGATGTCGGGGGCCGTGTGGTGGCCGTTCTCGACGGCTGTCTCGACCTGGGCGAGGCGGTGGGCGCGGTGGGCGAGGTAGAACTCGACGGCGCCCTGGGCGTCGTCGAGGACGGGGCCGTGGCCGGGGAGGACGGTGTGGACGCCGTCGTCGACGGTGAGGGAGCGCAGGCGGCGGAGGGTGTCGAGGTAGTCGCCGAGGCGGCCGTCGGGGTGGGCGACGACGGTGGTGCCTCGGCCGAGGACGGTGTCGCCCGTGAGGATCGCCCGGTCGGCCGGGAGGTGGAAGCTCAGGGAGTCGGCGGTGTGGCCGGGAGCGGGGACGACGCGCAGTTCCAGGCCGCCGGTGGTGATGACGTCACCTGCGGCGAGGCCCTCGTCGCCGAGGCGCAGCGCGGGGTCCAGCGCGCGTACGTGCGTACGCGTGAGGTCGGCGAACCGGGCGGCGCCCTCCGCGTGGTCGGGGTGGCCGTGCGTGAGGAGGGTGAGGGCGATGCGGCGGCCGGCCCGCTCGGCGGTGTCGATCACCGCGCGGAGGTGGCCTTCGTCCAGGGGGCCGGGGTCGACGACCACCGCGAGGTCGGAGTCCGGTTCGGCGACGATCCAGGTGTTCGTGCCGTCCAGGGTCATCGCGGAGGCGTTCGGCGCGAGGACGTTGACCGCGCGCGGGGTGGCGGGCCCGGAGAGGACCCCTCCGCGCGGACGGCCGGGCAGGGCGCCTGCGTGCGTCATGCGGGGGCTCCGGGGATCGGGATGTGTTTGGTGAACTCGTCGTGTCCCGGCCAGGACAGCACGATCTCGTCGTCCGTCAGCCGGGCGGTCGCGAGGACCGGCGTGAGATCGCGCTCCCGCGCGTGTGCGAGCGCCTCGGACGCGCTGCCGCAGAGCGCGAGCTGACGCAGGGTGGCGACGGTCGGCGGCATCATCGTCAACTCGCCCCGGTCGTACGCCTGCGCGGCGGCGGCCGGCCGGAGCCAGGCCGTGCGGTCGGCCTCCGTGGAGACGTCCCGGGTGCGCTGTCCTGCGGGGAGCGCGGCGGCGAAGAACCACGTGTCGTATCGCCGGGGTTCGAACTCGGGGGTGATCCAGCGCGTCCAGGCCCCCAGGAGGTCCGAACGCAGCACCAACCCCCGCCGGTCCAGGAACTCCGCGAACGACAGCTCACGGGCCACCAGAGCGGCTCTGTCGGCCTCCCAGTCGTCGCCGGTGGTGTCCTCGATCACCGTGTCGGCGGTCGGCCCCGCGAGCAGGACGCCGGCCTCCTCGTACGTCTCGCGGACGGCGGCGCAGACGATCGCCTGGGCCGACGCGTCGTCCGCGCCGAGCCGGTCGGCCCACCACGCGCGCGTGGGGCCCGCCCAGCGGACCGTCCGGTCGTCGTCCCGGGGGTCGACGCCGCCGCCGGGGTACGCGTACGCGCCCGCGGCGAACGCCATCGTCGTCCGTCTGCGCAGCAGGTGGACGACGGGGCCCGCGCCGGTGTCCTTGAGGAGCATGACGGTGGCCGCGCGCCGGGGTTCGACGGGTGTCAGCGTGCCGTCCGCCAGCGCGCGGATGAGGTCCGGCCAGTCCGGTGGGAACCACTGCCCATTCGCCATGGGCGGAGGCTATCCGCTGGGGAGCGAATGTTCGAGAGGCACCTGTGGCTCCCGGGACGGGTACGTCAGTCGGAGACCTCGACGAGGAACTCGACCTCGACCGGCGCGTCCAGCGGCAGCACCGCGACGCCGACCGCACTGCGCGCGTGCACGCCCTTCTCGCCGAGGATCTCGCCGAGCAGCTCGCTGGCGCCGTTGATCACCCCGGGCTGGCCGGTGAAGTCCGGCGCGGAGGCGACGAAGCCGACGACCTTGACGACGCGGACGACCCGGTCCAGGTCGCCGATCACGGACTTGACGGCGGCCAGGCCGTTCAGGGCGCACCGCGCGGCGAGCTCCTTGGCCTGTTCGGCGGTGACTTCGGCGCCGACCTTGCCGGTCACGGGAAGCGTGCCGTCGACCATGGGCAGCTGGCCCGAGGTGTAGACGTACGCGCCCGAGCGGACGGCGGGCTGGTAGGCGGCCAGCGGCGGGACGACGTCCGGGAGGGTCAGGCCGAGTTCGGCGATCCTGGCCTCGACCGCGCTCATGCCTTGGCCCGCTTCAGGTAGGCCACCAGCTGCTCGGGGTTGGGTCCGGGCACGACCTGGACCAGCTCCCAGCCGTCCTCGCCCCAGGTGTCCAGGATCTGCTTGGTCGCGTGCACGAGAAGAGGCACCGTCGCGTATTCCCACTTGGTCATGGGGCGACTGTATCCGCATGTGGGGAGGGGGTTTGTCCACAGGCCGGGGCGCGATGCCCGTGGGACTGTCGTACTGGTTTATCCACAGGCTGCTGATTGGTCCGGGCGTCGAATGGTTACGCTCGAAGACGTGAGCAGGTTCCAGGTCGTCAGCGGTAAGGGCGGGACCGGAAAGACGACGGTCGCCGCGGCCCTCGCGCTGGCCCTCGCGACGGAGGGGAAGCGGACGCTTCTCGTCGAGGTCGAGGGCCGGCAGGGCATCGCGCAGCTCTTCGAGACGGAGGCCCTTCCGTACGAGGAGCGGAAGATCGCCGTCGCGCCCGGGGGCGGGGAGGTGTACGCGCTGGCCATCGACCCCGAACTGGCCCTTCTGGACTACCTCCAGATGTTCTACAAGCTCGGCAGTGCGGGGCGCGCGCTGAAGAAGCTGGGCGCGATCGACTTCGCGACGACGGTCGCGCCGGGTCTGCGGGACGTCCTGCTGACCGGCAAGGCGTGCGAGGCGGTGCGGCGCAAGGACAAGTCCGGGCGGTTCGCCTACGACTACGTCGTGATGGACGCGCCGCCGACGGGCCGGGTGACGCGCTTCCTGAACGTGAACGACGAGGTGGCCGGGCTCGCCCGGATCGGGCCGATACACAATCAGGCGCAGGCGGTGATGCGGGTGCTGAAGTCCCCGGAGACCGCCGTCCATCTGGTGACGCTGCTGGAGGAGATGCCCGTCCAGGAGACCGCCGACGGCATCGCCGAGCTGCGCGCGGCGCGGCTGCCGGTGGGGCGGGTCGTCGTCAACATGGTGCGGCCCGAGGTGCTGGACGGCGCCTCGCTGGAACTCGTGGACGGCGTCGCGCGTTCTTCTGTCGCACGGGCGCTGTCGGCGGCGGGGCTGGGCGCGGCGCGGCGCGGGGGGCACGCGGAGAAACTCGTCGGCCCCCTCCTCACCGAGGCCGCGGAGTACGCCGAGCGCCACCGTCTGGAGCAGGAGCAGCGCACCGTCCTCACCGACCTCGGCCTCCCCACCCACGAACTCCCCCTCCTCTCCGAGGGCATGGACCTCGCGGGCCTCTACCAACTCGCCACCGAGCTGCGGAACCAGGGAATCGCATGACCACGCACCCGACCCCTCTCGGGGGGACCGCGACGAAGGGCTCCGCCCGGAAGAGCGGACCGGCAACAGGGCCCGCTTCCGAAGCCCGCCCCGCCGGGAACGCGACCGCGTCCCAGGGCAAGCCCGCCTCCTCCCCGCAGAGCCACGACGGCTCCCGTCGTCTCTCCCCCGCGCGCGTGCTCGACGTCGACCCGGTGCTCGATGACCCCAAGACCCGGATCGTGGTGTGCTGTGGGTCCGGTGGGGTGGGGAAGACGACGACTGCGGCGGCGCTGGGGCTGCGGGCGGCGGAGCGGGGGCGGAAGGTCGTCGTGCTGACGATCGATCCGGCGCGGAGGCTGGCGCAGTCGATGGGGATCGACTCGTTGGACAACACTCCGCGGCGGGTGAAGGGGGTCGAGGGGGGTGGGGAACTGCACGCGATGATGCTGGACATGAAGCGCACGTTCGACGAGATCGTCGAGGCGCACGCGGACCCGGAGAGGGCCGCCGCGATTCTGGGGAACCCGTTCTACCAGTCGCTGTCCGCGGGGTTCGCCGGTACGCAGGAGTACATGGCGATGGAGAAGCTCGGCCAGCTGCGGTCGCGGGACGAGTGGGACCTGATCGTCGTCGACACGCCCCCGTCGCGCTCCGCGCTGGACTTCCTGGACGCCCCCAAGCGGCTCGGCTCGTTCCTCGACGGCAAGCTGATCCGCGTCCTGCTGGCCCCCGCGAAGGTCGGCGGGCGCGCGGGGATGAAGTTCCTGAACGTCGGGATGTCGATGATGACCGGCGCGCTGGGCAAGCTGCTCGGCGGCCAGCTCCTCAAGGACGTCCAGACGTTCGTCGCGGCCATGGACTCGATGTTCGGCGGTTTCCGCACCCGCGCGGACGCCACGTACAAGCTCCTCCAGGCCCCCGGCACGGCGTTCCTCGTGGTCGCCGCCCCCGAGCGGGACGCCCTGCGGGAGGCCGCGTACTTCGTGGAGCGCCTTGCCGCCGAGGACATGCCGCTGGCCGGCCTGGTCCTCAACCGGGTGCACGGCAGCGACGCCGCCCACCTGTCCGCGGAGCGGGCGCTGAGCGCGGCGGAGACGCTGACGGCGGGGCTCACCCGAGGTGGCGACGCGGACGCCACCGAGGACACCGGCCAAGGCACCGCCCAGGACCTCGGTCCCGGCGCGGAAAATCTTGATCTCTCCGGCATTGTGGATCAGGACCCAGGGAAGGCTGACCTACGTAACTCTCCCGACCCACGCGGAAGTTCGGATTCCCCCGGCACCGACTCCCCTCCCCCCGACGGCGGTTCCCCCACCGGCGCCGACGCGGAGCGGTCCGTCGACCGGCTCACCGCCGGCCTCCTGAGGCTGCACGCCGACCGTATGCACCTGCTCTCCCGCGAGCAGCGCACACGTGACCGCTTCACCGCCCGCCACCCCGAGGTCGCGGTCGCCGAAGTCGCCGCGCTCCCCGGTGACGTACACGACCTGGCCGGCCTGCGGGACATCGGCGCACGCCTCGCCGCGAACCGTCCACAGCTCCCGGAGGAGAACGCCGCCCGCTGACGCCGCCCACCGGAGAGAACGCCGCCGGCCGAAGCACGCGGTGCCGACAGCGTCGTCCACGCAACCGGCGTCGTCCGGAGCCGGCGTCGTCCGCGCGCAGGCGGGATCCGTCGCCCGGTCCACCACCCGTCGGCCGAAAACCCCGAGCCGAGATGCGAGCCCCCGCCCTCGGCCCGGCCCGGAAGGAATTCAGCGCGCGGCACATCAAGCATCAAGCACAGAGCACGACGGCTCTCGAAAGCCCACGGACCCGACGCCCGCCGAAGGCTCACGGGAGCCCTCGGGCGCGTGGCCCGCGACCGCTATCCGACCGCCGCGTAGCTCTCGTACACCCGCTCGTCGTCGAGCGAGACGACACCGGCGACGCCCGTGTCCTGCTCGTACTCCGAGCGTGCGGTCTCCAGGAGCCTGCGCCAGGAGGTGACGGTCGGCCGGCGGCGCAGCAGGGCCCGCCGTTCGCGCTCCGTCATCCCTCCCCACACGCCGAACTCGACGCGGTTGTCGAGCGCGTCCGCCAGGCACTCGGTGCGTACCGGGCAACCGGTGCACACCGCCTTGGCCCTGTTCTGCGCTGCTCCCTGAACGAACAGTTCATCCGGATCAGTAGTGCGGCAGGCAGCCTGCGCACTCCAGTCGGTTACCCAGCCCATACCGGCGCCGTCCTCTCCCGAATCGAGGCTCCCCCACGGCGGCAGCGGCATATTCACCGCCGCCAGTTGAGGACGTTACGGAAGGTGGGCACAGCGCAACACCCCCTTCAGGCCCAATCTTGAATGGCCCGAACGGACTATGCGCATCCGGCAGATCACCCGAGCGAGTGAGCCTGCGACAAACATGACTTACCCGGCGAAATCAGGGCAGTTCACTGGTGCCACAACGGGCGCCGCGTGACACACGAGGCGAATTCGGGCACGCCCCCGACAAAAAAGTCGGGCATCTCCAGAACGATTCGGGGTCGTCGGACGTATTGATACGTGGCCCTGCTGCTGTGACTCTTGAGAGCAGCTTAGGCCAAGGCATATACGCGTGTCCGGAGAATGAGAAGGTACGCGCGCGCGGCTCGCCACCGCGCTCCCTTTTCACCTCCCGCGCGCCCCCACGTCACAATCCTGTCCCCGAACAGCCCCACAGGCGCCCGGGCCACGGGAACGCGCAGAGCGACGGATTAGGCTGGCCCGCATGCCAAAGAAGCGCTCGGGCGGTGGTCTGTCCACGACGCAGCAGGCCGCCAAGTTCCTCGGTGTCAGCGTGCTCTCCGGAGCGGTCCTGGCAGGGATCGCACTGCCCGCCGTCGGCGCGCTGGGCCTTGCCGCGAAGGGGTCGGTGGAGTCGTTCGACGAACTCCCGGCCAACCTGAAGACGCCTCCGCTCAGCCAGCGCACGTCGATCCTGGACGCCAAGGGCGACCAGATCGCGTCCGTGTACTCGCGCGACCGCACGGTGGTCGACCTCAAGAACATCTCGCCGTACATGCAGAAGGCGATCGTCGCGATCGAGGACTCGCGCTTCTACCAGCACGGCGCGGTGGACCTGAAGGGCATCCTGCGCGCGGTGAACAAGAACGCGCAGAGCGGCGGCGTCTCCGAGGGCGCCTCGACGCTGACGCAGCAGTACGTGAAGAACGTCTTCGTCGAGGAGGCGGGCGACGACCCGACGAAGGTCGCCGAGGCCACTCAGCAGACGATCGGCCGCAAGATCCGTGAGCTGAAGTACGCGATCCAGGTCGAGGAGGAACTCGGCAAGAAGAAGATCCTGGAGAACTACCTCAACATCACGTTCTTCGGGCAGCAGGCGTACGGCGTCGAGGCCGCCTCGCAGCGCTACTTCTCCAAGCACGCGAAGGATCTGAACGTCCAGGAGGCGGCGCTGCTCGCGGGGATCGTCCAGTCGCCGAGCCTGTACGACCCGATCAACGACGAGAAGCAGGCGACCCTGCGCCGCAACATCGTCCTCCAGCGGATGGCCGAGCTCGGCGACATCTCGCAGGCCGACGCGGACAAGGCGAAGGCGACGCCGCTCGGGCTGAAGGTCACCCAGCCGAAGAACGGCTGCATCACGGCCGTCAAGGGCGCCGGGTTCTTCTGCAAGTACGTCGAGAAGGTCTTCCTCAACGACCCGGTCTTCGGCCGGACCAAGGAGGACCGGGCCAAGATCTGGAACCAGGGCGGGCTGACGATCCGCACGACCCTGGACCCGCAGGCCCAGGACTCCGTCCAGGAGTCGATCAAGGACAACGTCTACCAGTCCGACAAGGTCGCGACCGCCGTCACCCTCGTCGAGCCCGGCACCGGCAAGATCCTCGGCATGGGTCAGTCGAAGCCGTATGGCTACGGCAAAAATGAGACCGAGTACAACTATTCCGTCGACAAGGCGTACGGGGGGTCCAACTTCGGCTGGCCCACCGGGTCGACGTTCAAGCCGTTCCTGGCCGCCGCCGCGCTGGAGGACGGCCGTCCGGCGAACCAGGTGTACCCGGCGCCGTACCAGATGCCGTACCCGGACCGGGTCTCCACGTGCAGCGGCAAGGACTGGCGCAACGACAGCGGCTACACCGTGGAGAACGAGAGCGAGTCCGAGGTCGGACCGTACGACCTGCGCAAGGCGATGGAGCTGTCGGTCAACACGTACTTCGTGCAGATGCTGGAGGACGTCGGGATGTGCCCGGTGTCCAAGATGATCGACGGGCTCCACGTGGTCCAGGGCAACGGGACGAAGGTCCCCGAGGTGCCGTCGTCGATGACCCTCGGTTCCACGGGTCTCTCCCCGCTCACCATGGCCAGCGCGTACGCCGCGTTCGCCTCTCGCGGTATGTACTGCACGCCGGTCGCCATCGAGTCGATCACGCAGACCGTCGGGAACACGAAGAAGTCCCTCGAAGTGCCGAAGTCGACGTGCTCGCGGGCGATGAGCGCGAAGACCGCCGACACCGTCAACACCCTGCTCAGCGGGGTGGTGGACTCCGGTACCGGTAAGACCGCCGGCCTCAAGGACCGCGACAACGCGGGCAAGACCGGTACGACCGACTCCCGCAAGAACGCCTGGTTCGTCGGCTACACGCCGAACCTCTCCGGCGCGGTCTGGGTCGGCAGCGCCACCCAGAAGGTCGAGATGGAGAACATCACCATCGGCGGCCAGTACCACGGCCTCGTCTACGGCGGTGACACCCCCGGTCCGATCTGGAAGCAGGCCATGACCGGCGCCCTCGACGGCAAAGACTCCCCCCAGTTCCGCACCGTCACCATCCCCGGCAGCAAGGCCGACCGCGACAACAGCGGCAACAACGGCGGGCGCGGGCGCGGCGGCCGGGGCAACGACAACAGCAACGGCGACAAGAACGACGGGTTCATCGGGGGGCTGCTCGGCGGGGGTGGCGGCGGCAGCAGCTCCAACGGCGGTTCGTCCAACGGTGGTTCCAACGGCGGGGGCTTCCCGAACCCCACGATCACCGGGTTGCCTGAGGGGTTGTTCCGGGGGAACAACGGGAACGGGGGCGGGGGCGGGGGCCGGCACTAGGGCCGCCGGATCCAGGGCGGTTCGAAGGGCCCCTTCAGCGTCGTGTGCGGCACTTGTTTGGTGTGGCGGACGGTGGTGGAGGGGTCCTTTGTTGTGTGGGGGCGCCTGGTCCGGGGTTGCCGGGGTGGGGGTGCGCGGACCTGGCGCTGACGGGGTTGCTCGACCCCGGGTTGGCGGGGGCCCAGGTGTCCGGCACTGGACCGACGGGGTGGGGTTGTGTGGCCCGGGGTTGTCAGGGTGGGTTGCCCGGATCTGGCACTGGCGTGGCGGGGTTGCCCGGACCATCTGGATCAGCGGGGCGGGGATGTGTGGCCCCGGGTGGGCGAGGGATCCGGGTTGCCCGGCACTGGAGCAGCGGGGCAGGGTGCCCGGCACTGGCGCTGGGTGGGGTTGTGTGGCCCGGGGTTGCCGGGGTGGGTTGCCCGGACCTGGCGCTGGCCGGGTTACGCGGCCCCGGGTTGGCGGGGGCCGCGTTGCCCGGGCCTCTGGATCAGCGGGGCGGGGATGTCCAGCCCCAGGTAGGCGAAGGCCCCGGGTTGCCCGGCCCGGATCAGCGGGGCCGGGGTGCCGGGGCGGGTGTTGGGGTGTGCGGGGTCAGCCGGCGAGGAGTTTCTTCACCGTGGCGGCGACTCGGCCGCCCTCCGCGAGGCCCGCGACCTTGGGGCCGACCAGCTTCATGACGGCGCCCATGGCCCGGGGGCCCTCCGCACCGGCGGACTTCGCCTCGGCGACGGCGGCGGCGACGATCTCCGTCAGCTCGTCGTCGGTGAGCTGCTTGGGGAGGTACTCGGCGAGGAACGCGCCCTCCGCCGTCTCCCGCTCCGCCTGCTCGGTCCGGCCGCCCTGCGTGAACGCCTCCGCGGCTTCGCGGCGCTTCTTCTCCTCGCGGGCGAGCACCTTCAGGACCTCGTCGTCGGAGAGCTCGCGCTTCTCCTTGCCCGAGACCTCCTCCTTGGTGATCGCGGTGAGCGTGAGCCGCAGCGTCGAGGAGCGGAGTTCGTCGCGGGCCTTGATCGCGGTGTTGAGGTCTTCCTGAAGCTTGGACTTGAGCGTGGTCATGGGGTCGATTGTGGCAGGTGCGGGAGGGAGGAGGTTTTTTTATTACGGGGGACGGGGCCGGCGGGGTGAACTCGGCCGGGATCTCGGGGTTTTGGCCCGAGGTGCACCTAGGGGGCGAATGGGGGTCGGGTCAGGGGGCGGGCGGTGATGGGGAGGGGGTGGGTCTGACACGATGGCGGTATGCACGCGCGATACGGAGTTCCCCTGGGAATCGCGGCGGTCGGCGCCGCCGGACTGATCTACTCGGCCGGGTTCGAGGCCCGTTCGTTCCGGCTGCGGCGGGTGACCGTGCCGGTCCTGCCCGCGGGGATGCGTCCGCTGCGTGTGCTCCAGGTCTCCGACATCCACATGGTCGGCGGGCAGCGCAAGAAGCAGCGCTGGCTGCGCTCCCTCGCGGGCCTGCGCCCCGACTTCGTGATCAACACGGGCGACAACCTCTCCGACCCGGACGGCATCCCGGAGACCCTGGACGCGCTGGGTCCGTTGATGGAGTTCCCCGGCGCGTACGTCTTCGGCTCCAACGACTACTACGGGCCGAGGCTGCGCAACCCCGCGAAGTACCTGCTGGAGAAGGTCAGCGGCAAACACGGCCTGAACGGCAACGCGCCCGCCGTCGACGTCGAACACATCGACTGGGAGCAGCTGCGGGACGGCTTCGACGGCGCCGGGTGGCTCGACCTCACCAACACGCGGGGCGTCCTGAAGGTCGAGGGGGTCTCCATCGAGCTGACGGGGCTCGACGATCCGCACATCCGCCGGGACCGGTACGAGCAGGTCTCCGGGGGGCCGTCCGGCTCCGCCGACTTCTCCATGGGCATCGTCCACGCGCCGTATCTCCGTGTCCTCGACGCGTTCACCGCGGACGGGTATCCGTTGATCCTGGCCGGGCACACGCACGGGGGGCAGTTGTGCGTGCCGTTCTACGGGGCGTTGGTGACCAACTGCGATCTTGATGCGGGGCGGGTGAAGGGGTTGTCGACGCATACGGTCGGGGAGCGGACGTCGTACATGCATGTGTCGGCGGGGTGTGGGACGAACCGGTATACGCCGGTGAGGTTCGCTTGTCCGCCGGAGGTGACGTTGTTGACGCTGGTGGGGCGGGAGTAGGGGGTCGTGAGGGGGTGGGGTGTGCCGTCGGCGTCGTCCGGATCCTCGGGCGGCGTTCCGCGTCCCCCACTCGGCCCACCCGGATCGCCCGGTATGCCCGGTTTCCCTAGCTTGGGGGTATGACCGCTCCGATACCCCGGGACATCCCGGACCTGCCAGCGATCCCCCGTACGCACGCGCTCTTCCCCCGATACGTCTCGCAGGTCCCGGCGGCGGCCGTGGTCGCGCCGGTGCGGCGACCGCTCGCGGCGGTGCTGCGGCTGATGCTGGCGGGGGCGGCGGCGGGGAGTGCGGGGCTGGCGGTGATGCTGGGCGACCCGTCGGTCGTGCTGAGCCATTTCTCCGTACAGAGCACGCTGGTGCTGGCGCTGGTGACGGCGCTGTCGGCGCGGCGGGCGTGGGCGGCGCGGCGTCCGCTGCCCGGTGCGGTGACGGGCGCGGCCCTCCTCTACACGGTGACCGGCGCCCTGACGTACCACCTCCTGCTGGCGCACCACGCGAACGCGGCGCCGCTGACCGGCGGGACGACCGGCTGGCACGTGATCGCGGGTCACCTCCTGCACACGGCGATCCCCGCGGCGGCCGTCCTCGACTGGCTCCTGCTGACGCCGGCGGCGCGGATGCGATTGCGACAGACCGCGTCGTGGCTGCTCTACCCCCTGGTGTACCTGGGCTTCACCCTCGCCCGAGGCCACCTCCTCGCGGCCGGTTCCCCCTCCCGCTACCTCTACCCCTTCCTCGACGTCGCCACCGACGGCTACCGCCACACCCTCGCCAACGCCCTCCTCCTCGGCCTCGCCGTCTACGCCCTCTCCCTCCTCCTCACCGCCCTCGACCACACCCGCCCCAACCTCGTCCACCCCCACCCCAAAACCGGATTTCGTCTCCAGCCGCCTGTGGGCTAAAGTTAACGACGTCGCCGCGACAAGCAACATCAGCAGCGACATCGGGGTGTAGCGCAGCTTGGCAGCGCGCTTCGTTCGGGACGAAGAGGTCGTGGGTTCAAATCCCGCCACCCCGACAGTGAAGTACCAGGTCAGGGGCCTGATCCGCTTAGCGGGTCGGGCCCCTGGCGGTTTTTCAGGTGCTCCTGGGTGTCAGCTGGGTGTGATGATGGATATCCCCCACATCTCGTCCGTGACGTGGGTGTACTGGGCGCCGACCGACGAATCCGTGTGTCCCATGACGTAGTCCATCAAGACCTTCGGAAGCCCGTGCTGCTCCATCACGGTGCGCAGCAGATGTCGAAGGCTGTGTCGACCCCGGTCAGGGTTCCGCAGTCACCGGCACGGGATGGGCTTCCTGCGGAGCTTCTTCGGGTACCAGCCCGAGGCCGCCGGGGTGAAGATCCACTGTGCGTGTCCGGAGCGACGCCAGTGTTCAGCCTGCCTGGTGGAACCGTGGCGGGGAACGAAGCCGAGTTCCGCGATCGCCTTTTCGACTCGCACCCGAGTCGGCGCCGCCACCCTCTCGGGCCCGTCGAAACGCCGGCGAGCGTGGCAACCCCTCGAAGGGCCGGGCCTCACCGGCACATCGCCACAACGGCACCTCATCGGACCCTTCGGTCACGGTCGGGTGAACTTTCCTTTACACCGCAACCACACAGGTCTCACACGAGTCGTACATCGCACGCCGCTATCCAGAGCCTTGGGGGGAACCATGACTCACCCGCAATACCCGCAACAGCCTTACGGCCAGCCGCCGTTCCAGCCCCAGCCGCCGAAGAAGTCCCCGCTTGGGAAGATCCTCGGATTCGGCTGCCTCGGTGTCATCGGGCTGTTCGTCCTCATCGGAATCGCCGTCGCCGCGTTCGGCGGCGCTGCCAGCTCCGACAACTCCGGTACCTCCGACGTCTCTGAGTCGAAGCCCTCCGCGACCACCGGCGGCGCCGGCAAGCCCGCCGCCCAGGACGCCAAGGAGGACACCGGGAAGGACGACGACAAGAAGGCCGACACGGTCACCTTCAAGGTCTGGGGTGACGCACCCGCAGGGTCCCTCGGCAGCCTCGACATCACCTATGGCTCCGACTCCGACACCCGCAAGGGCACCTTCAAGAACGGCGCCTTCGAGGCCACCCTTCCGATCTCCAAGGACGCCTTGTATTTCCACGTCATGGCCCAGTTGCAGGGTTCCGGCGACATCAACTGCTCGGTGACCGTCAACGGCAAGACCAAGAAGGCCCACGCTGCCGGCGGCTACAACATCTGCAACGCCCAGGCCAGTTCGAACTTCACCGGCGGCTGGGAGTAGCTCACACCTCACCGGAGGCTGTCCAGCGAACGCATACGGGCAGCCTCCGCCGCTCGCCTCGCACGCAGTCGGCCGACCACACCCGTTTAGGGGGACCGTGAGAACCCGCACCACCCTGACCGCCACCGCACTGGCCGCCGCAGCACTCCTGCTGACCGCCTGCCAGAACGGCGCTCCGAGCAGCGGCAGCAAGCCGTCCGCCTCCAGCACGTCCTCGCCGGCCAGCACCACGCCGTCCTCGGCTCCCAGCGGAGATCAAACCACCCGGACAATCGGCGACACGTTCTCCAACTCCTCCGACGCTGACGGCATGCATGCCGAGACCAGCGTCACCGTCATCGGCTACGAACACGGCTTCAACGCCCAGGCATCCGCAGCCACCGAGACCGGGGAGCGCGGATACGTGTGGTCGGCCTTGCACATCAAGCTGTGCGCACTGAGCGGCAGCGACACCGTCGTCGTCTCCCGCACCCCGTGGGTCCTCGCCTACTCCGACGGCGCCCGCATCGAGGCCTCCGGCACCACCTACGGCGATTTCCCCAAGCCCGAGTATCCGATCGAGGGCAAGGTGAAAGGCGGTGACTGCGTCAGAGGCAAGATCGCCTACGCCGTCCCTGGAAAGGAACGTCCCACCAAAGTCATCTACGCGCCCGGGAGCCTTGACGAACCCGTCGAGTGGACCTTTCCCACCGGATGACCGAACGGGACGTCCTGCACCATGGACCCCATGCGCTACGCCTCGGCCCCGCCCGGCGGTGTGAGACCCGCGACGATCCGGCACCGGGTCCGCCTCGCGTACTCCACCGCTCCGCCGGCAGCCCCCGCCACCCCCTCTACACGGTCGCCGACGTCACCGCCGCCCGCAACGCTCCCGAGGCCCGCGCCCGCCGTGAGGTCAGCAGCGCTTGACGTGCGGCGATTCATGGGCCGCGATCTTTCCGCACACCCATGTCCGAAAACGGACACACGTACTGGCATTGATCAAGGCCCCGAGAGCCCAAGCCCCGCTCCCGGGGCCTTCGTCGCGGGACGCCGGTGAGCGGGGCGGGGGCGTCCTGGGGAGGGCGGCGGGCCGAGGGGGAGACGGTGCGGCTGCTGCGGCCGGGGGACCCGGGGCGACGTGATCGCCTCGGAGCCGGCCGCGACGGGTGGCAGGGCGTCAGGTGCCAGGGTGCCTGGCGTCAGGCATCAGGGCATCAGGGCATCAAGCGTTCAACCGTCAAAGCAGTCAGGCGTTCAGCCGTCGAGCCGTCCGGCGGCTCCACAGGAGGCTCGCGGCGCCGGTCATGAGTAGCCACGCAGTGCCCTGTGGCCCGCAGGTTCCCGTTGAGGCCGCGGTGACCGCCACGGGGGCGGTGAGTGCCAGCAGCGCCAGCAGCCCGCGCAAGTACCAGACGGCCGTCTGGATCGGTGCGGTGCTGCCCATCGCCGTCTCGGTGCCCACCAGGAGGTGGAAGGGGACGGGGCCGCGGTAGGCGCCGACGAGTGCCGCGCCCACGCTCGCCGGTACCGCCGTCGGCAGCGTCGTCAGGGCGGGTGTCCACCGGCCGACGGCGGCGCACGCCGCGAGGCCGAGGGCTGTGGTGGTGGCCAGCAGCAGTCCGGGGACGACCGCGTGCCACAGTGCGAGGGTGCCCGCGCGGTAGGGCAGCAGGGTGCTGCGGCGCATGTCGTCGCTCTCCAGCCGGGCCGGCTCGACGAACTGGGCGGCGGCCAGGTAGAGGAACCACACGGCGGCGCAGGACGACAGCGTGGCGGTCGTCCCGGTCCGGGCGGACGCGAAGGCGAGGGCGGCGACGGACAGCGCGGACCATGCACAGCCCCAGCCGATCCGGCCGGGTTCTCGTACGAGGCAGAGCACGTCACGCCAGGGAAGCACCAGCCACGGCAGGCGCGGCGGCCGGAGCCACGGCGTGGGGCGTGCCCCTCGCCGTTGCCGCACGCGCATCGCGGAGCGGGCCCGGCGCAGGTCCAGGGAGTACAGCGAGGTACCCATCCGGTCGGCGACCGTGGCGCGCAGCCGGAGGGCTTCCGCGGGGATGTCCCGTACGGCCCGCACGGCCGGCACAGCCGTCGCGACGACGACGCACGCCCACATCAGCGTGGCCGGCGGCCAGCCCGGCGCTGTGCCCAGCGCCGCCGCCGTGAAGGGCTGGGCCGCCCAGCCCCAGGGCAGCAGCCACAGGGCGGTGGTGCCGGTCCAGGTGGGCAGCCCGTGGGTCAGGGCGATGACGGACAGCAGGCCGAGCAGGGCGATCCCGCACCAGCCGGCCTGGAAGATCCGGCGCTGGCGCCGTTCCCAGCGCGCTTCGTGACGCACGATCAGGACGCCGAGCCCGGTGCCGACGAGCGCGGTGCCGAGCCCGGCCCAGACGCCCGCGGCTGTGACCGCGAGCCAGGCGGCCCCCGACAGGTTGCCGACGAGGAAGCCGAGCACGCCGCCGCTCACCATGCCCAGCAGCGCGCTGACGGCGGCCGTCGACGCCAGCCTCGGCAGCAGGAGTGGTCCGCGGGCGACGGGCTGCGGCAGCAGCCAGGACACCGTCGCGCTGTCCGCGACGACAGGACCGCGCCACACCGCGCTGCGCACGACGAGCAGTGTCGCCAGGGCGAGGACGGCGGGCAGCCACAGGGGCAGGGCCTGGAGGAGCGGTTCCGTGCGGTCGAGCCGGTGCGACCGTCCCAGCTTCGCCACGGCCAGCAGAGCGGGTACGCCCCACACCCCGCCGAACAGCACCAGCAGGTAGGCCGCGAAGGCCGCGCTCCTGCGGCGCTCCGACCGGTACTCGCTGCGGGCCGCCCGCAGGAACCGCAGGACCTCGGCGGTGTGGTCGGGCGGTGTTTGCGTGCTCACGCCTGTCCCGCCGGTTCGCTGTGCCGCCCGGTCGCCGGGTTGATCACGCGGTCCGCGACCGCCTCGACGAGGTGGTCGTTGTGGGTGGCCATGAGGATGGCCACCCCCTGTGCCTTGTGCCGGGCCAGCCGGTCCGCGAGTTCCCGCCGCGCGGCGGCGTCGAGCCGTTGTTCGGGTTCGTCGACGATGAGCAGGTCGTGCGGGCGGACGAAGGCCGCGGCCAGCAGCATCTGCTGCCTCAACCCCGAGGACAGCGCGGACGGCACCAGGTCCGCGTGGTCCGCCAGGTGGTGAGCGGTCAGGACCTCGGCCACGGCGTCGCGCGCCGTCGTACCCAGACCGTGCGCGAGCGCCACGAGCATGAGGTGTTCACGGACCGTCAGATCGGGATAGAAGGCGTCGACGTCCATCACGGTGGCGACCGCCGCCCGCACACCCGGATCGTCGCCGTCCATCGGGGCTCCGTCGAAGAGGACGGTGCCGGAGGTGGGCCGTTCGCGTCCCGCCGCCAGCCGGAGCAGGGTGGACTTGCCCGATCCGTTGCTCCCGGTGAGAGCGACGCACTGTCCCGGTGCCACGGTCAGATTCACCCCGTCCAGCACCGGGGATCCGCCGTAGGAATGCGCAACCTCCCGTAATTCCAGCAGGGTTCTCAGTTCCGCGTGCTCAACTGCCGTTTGTTTCCTGGTCCTTGACATCTTCGACAGCATAGGCAGAGCTGTGCCGGTCGATCTCGGAGGGCCGGGATCTCCGGGAAGGTGTGGAGGGCCCGGGTCCCGTCCCCACACGGTGTTCGGGCCCTCCACGGTCAGGGGTTGTCCTGGGCGGGCGGCGCATTCCGCCAGCACCGCCCGACGCAATTCGATCACCTGACGTCGGCGGAAAACAGTGAGATCTTCACTGATTCAGCGCCGATCGGCCGCCCGGCCGATAACCTCCTCGACCGCCGCGATTCGCTCGGCGAGCGCTTCCAGTGCGACGACGGCTCGTCCCAGCGGATCGCTTTCGCTCGCCGGGACATAGGACGCTTTCACCGCCTGCCAGCGCTCGGAGAGTTCGGCGGAAAGCGTTCCGCGCAGTTCGCCGAGTTTCAGCAGATTCGCCTCGGCCCCGCCGGTCAACGTCTGCGCCTCGGCGAGGAAATGGTCCTCGATGACGGCGTCGAGTTCGCGTTCGTTCATGGCGGGCCGGATTCGCTGGGCGATTCGGTTCATCGTGCGGTACGAGCCTTGCAGGCGGAACGGCGGCTCGGTCCGTGTCCTCTCGGACCGGGCGGCGGATTCGATGTACGCGGCGTTCACGGCGAGCACTGTCTCCCGGGCCCGCAGCAGGTGGCGGACGACGGAGACGATCTCCTCGATCTCGGCGGGGGCGTAGGGGTGGCGCAGCCGGTTCGGCCCTGCGGAGGGGCCGCTCTGCGCGTCGCCCTGTGCATCGCCCTGTGCGAGGCGGACGAAGCCGTCCAGGTCGGACCGGTCGCGTCCGGCGAGCGGGGCGAGGACGGGGTTCGAGGTGAGCACGTTCTCCAGGAAGCTCTCGGCGAAAACGGATTCCCTGCCGGCGAGGACGTCTCCGAGATTCCACACGTCTGCCCGATTCGCGAGCATGTCCGGGACCTGGAATCGCGCACCGGATTCGGTGAAGGGGTTTCCGGCCATGCAGACGGCGAACCGCTTTCCCCGGAGGTCGAAAGTCCGGGGTTCGCCGTCCCACACTCCGTCGATACGCCGGGTCGCGTCGCACAGCGGAATGAATTTCTGGAGGAATTCGGCGGAGACGTGCTGGATGTCGTCGAGATGGAGAAGTGTGTTGTTTCCGGCCGCCAAGGCGAAATTGGCCTTCTCGATCTCCTGGCGTGCGGTGGCGTTCGGTGCCTCGGCCGGATCGAGTGAGGTGACGTCGTGCCCGAGAGCCGGGCCGCTGATCTTCACCAGCATCAGGCCGAGCCGGTCGGCGACGTATTCCAGCAAGGTCGTCTTCCCGTATCCCGGTGGGGATATCAGGAGCAGCAGACCGCCGGTGTCGGTGCGCTTCGACTCCCCCGCCGTTCCGATCTGCCGTGCGAGGTTGTCGCCGATCAGCGGCAGATACACCTCGTCGATCAGCCGGCTGCGCACGAAGGCCGTCAGGGGACGCGCCCGGTGCTCCGCCAGCCGCAGCCTCGTCCGCTCCGCCGCCACCAGCTCGGCACGCCGTCGCTGGTACGCACGGAAGGCGGGAACGTCGTGTGTCTCGAACTCGTCGGTCCTGGCCAGGAATTCATCGAGGCGGAGGTTCAACTTGCCGTCCACGACGCGTGGATGGGATGCCAGCAGCCCCTCGACCGTGACGGCGGGCGAGACTTCCAGCGTGTACCGCGTCAACTTCGGGCAGAGTTCCGCCGCGACGGCCTCGGCCAGCTCGCCTTCCGTCACGTCCAGCCCGCTCGACGACGCGTACGCCGACAGCCACGCGTGGACGAGCAGCCGCCGGTCCGCCGGTCCTTCCAGGGCGGCGAGGTCGTCGTCGTACGCGGAACTGCCCACTGTGGAGCGGAACTTGTCGATCAGGGTGCGGGCGGGTTCGCTCAGTACGAACCCTTCGGGGCCGCTGGTCAGTTCCTCGAAGAGGTATTCGGCGGCTGCGTGTGAGACACCTCGTGTGTCCAGAGCGGCCGCCAACTCCCCTATCAGGTCCGGGATTCCGGGAGCCGTGCCGAACAGTTCGCTGACGCGGGCCAGTGACACCGCGCGCCGGGTCCAGGTCTCCCGTACGCCGGCTCCGAGGCCGTGCGTCCAGCCCAGTTGGGCGGCGGCGCGGACGGCGGGCTCATGGCGGAGGGTGCCGACGCGGTCGTACAGGGGGAGGAGGGCGTGGAGGATCGCGGTCGCGTCGTGGTCGTGGACGCCGCGTTCGTACCCCTCGTCGTACGACTTCTGAGCTACCTCGCGTACCAGGGCGGGGAGGTCGTCGGTCGCGGTGAGGGCGGTGGGGCCGGGGGTGCGCAGGAGCCGGGCGGCGAGGTGTTCGGCGCGGCTGACCTGCGGGGATTCGGAGGGGAGGGTGCGGTCCCAGTAGGGGCGGACGGCGGTGAGGGCGGGGTCGGTGACGGGGGCGCGGTAGTCGGTGCCGGTGAGCGCGAAGGCGAGGCCGTCACCCTGGGGTATCAGGGTGAGGTCGAGGGGCTGGGTGGTGACGGCGAAGCGGTGGGCGCCCAGGCGCAGGGTGCGGCCGTCGTCGGCGTAGAGGTCGGTGCGGTCGCGCAGGGCGCGGGTCGCCTCCTGACGGGCGGCGCGCAGTCGGCCGTCCAGTTCCTCCGCCCGTACGGAGTCGCCGAGCCCGCGGAGTTCTTCTGCGGTGCGGCGGATCTTCGCGACCATCGGGTCGGAGGCGAAGTGGGTGCTGACGGCGTCGGCGTCGGGCAGGGTCGCCGCGCGGCGGGCGATGGTCTCCAGGACGCGGGCGGCGGAGGTGGCGAGGTGTTCGGCGCGGCGGGCGCGCGTGTCCAGGAGGCTCTGTTTGCGGGCGGCGAAGGCGTCGGCCAACTCGGTGCGGCGGTCGTCGAGTTGGGCGAGGAAGTCGTCGAACTCGGCGAACCTCGACTCCAGGTTCTCCAGCCGGACCAGGACGCCGGCGAGTTGGGTGTCGCAGGCGTCGGGGGTGTCCGCCGCCGCGAGGGCGCCGGTGACGGTCTGTCCCAACAGGGCGAATTCGGCGGCGAATTCGGCGCGTCCTTCGCTGTCGCGCAGGGTGCGGCGGCGGGCGTCGAGGAGGGCGCGGGCGCGGTTGACGCCGCCGAGCAGGCCGGCGATCCGTTCCAGCACGGCCGTCCGTACGGTCGCGTCCCCGATGTCGAGGCCGGCCACCACCTCGGTGAGGGTCCGCAGCCCCTCGCCCAGTGCCTCGATCCGGTCGGCGACGGCCCCGGCATCCGCGACGGTCGTGACGGTGTCCGCGTCGGCCGACAGCCTTTCCACGTCTGCCTGTTGGCCGTCGAAGGCGTCCGACCTGGCCAGGAACTCGACGGCACGCCGCCCGAACCGGCCGAGGTCGGCCCCGGCCTCTTCGGTGAGCGCGTCGATGCGGGCCAGGTCCGCGTACCGCATCTCCTTCAGCGTGAGCAAGTGGCCTTGTGCGTACCGGAGTTCGGTGAGGCCGGTGACCCAGGCGGTGGCCGTGCGCGGGGCCTCGCCGCGCAGTCGGCGGACGACGGAGGCGAGCCGTTCCCCGGCCTCGTCGAGGGCGTCGGCGGCCTGCCGGGTGAGGGTGCGGACGGTGCGGAACTCGGCGAGGACCTGTTCGGCGGTGGTCCGGACGTCCGTCAACAGGGCGCCCAGGCCGCCGAGTTCGCCGTCGTTGAGCCAGTGGTGGGTGTCGGCTGCTCGGGCGCAGGCTGCGACCAGTGCCTGGTGGCCTTCGACTGTCGGGGTGGGGGCCGTGGTTGCGGCGGTCGTGATGGTCTCGGTGGTCTCGGTGGTCTCCCCCGCCGACCGCGCCAGCGACGCCGCCGACCGCGCGATCGAGAGGCAGTCGGCGATCCCCCGCACCAGGTCGGCGTTCCCGACCCGGTCCAGCGCCCCGCCGGCTCCCCCGGCCGGCACGTGCAGGTCGGAGACGTACGGCGACGCCCAGCGCTGCACGGCGTGCACGCGCCCCGGCTCCTCGCCCGCCCGCAGCACCACCAGTTCGCCGTCGTCCCAGCGGGCCCAGCCCTGTCCGGTCAGCGGCGCCGCGAACTCCTTACGGATGGTGTGGTAGGACAGCAGCAGCGCCCGCCCCTCGGCGCGGAAAGCGTAGAGGACGTCCTCCCCGTACGGCGAGACCACCTCCTGCTCGAACTCCAGCCCCTGCGCGTCGAGTTCGAAGGTCTTGTGCGCCCCGGACGCCAGGTGGTACCCGCCGGGGAAGACGATGCCCTGGTCGTCGGGGAGGCGCCGGCACGCCTGTCCGATGCCGTCGAGCCGGACGACGGTCCGGGTCAGGGTGTCGACGACGAGGTACCGGTGGCCGGGTTCCCGGTAGGGGCGGACCCTGACGAGGATCAGGGTGCCGGCGCGGGCGTGGGCGATGTCGGCGTCGGCCAGGGCCTGGAGGGTCTCGGTGACGGGTTCGGTGTGGAGGGTGTCACCGGTGTCCGTCGTGAGGGTGAGGGTGCCGTCGGAGGTGGAGATCCGCAGGCCCTCCGGGAGGCGGGCGTAGCGGCCCTGGACATGGTCGTCCCGTACTACTTCGGTCCAGGGGACGTCGTGGCTCTCAGGTCGTACGTGGTCGCGGTCGCCTCGGGCGTCGAGGAAGACCGGCTCCCCCGCCGGGGTGAGGGACCAGCGCAGGACGCGGATGTCGTCGGACTTCTCGCCAGTGCGGAAGACGGCCAGCAGGCGGTCTTCGGTGCGGTGGAGCCTGAGGAGGCGGGCCTGGCGGTAGTAGCGGTGGAGGGCGGTGAACTCCCGTACGAAGTCCGGGGAGTCGAGGAGTCCGGGCAGGGCGCTGTCCGGGGCGGGGTTCAACTCGCGGTCGTACAGGGCCAGTACGTCGGAGACCTGGCGTTCGGGGCGGCCCTGGGGCTCCTGGCCGGCGCCGTGGCCTGCGCTGTGGCCGGTGTCGAGGCCGAGGAGGAGGAAGTCGCCGATCCCTACGACGTCCCTCGGGTGGGCGGGGTGTTCGGTGCGCAGCGTGGCCGTGCCGGTGAGGGCGAGGCCGGTGGCGCCGAACTCCTCGACCCGGCGGGCGTTCAACTGCTCGGTGTGCCGGGCGAGTTCGGCGGCCTGGGCGGCGAGGCGGTCGCGGAGGAGTTCGTAGGTACCGGGGTCGACACCGTCGTACGCCTGTGAACTCAACGTCTCCCCCAGGGGTGTTGGTGGGTGGTGTGGGTGGGCGGGACGCCGGAGCCGCTGCCCCCCGTGCGGCGGCTACGGCGTCCCGCCGGGGTCAGGGCCTCGTGGTGCCGTTGAGTTCGGCGAGGCCCGATTCGGCTGCGGAGTCGAGGAGTTGGCGGAGTTGCGCCGGGTCGGCGGCGCCGGACTTCATCAGCTTCGCCAGCAGGGCGGAGACGGTGAGGTGCTGGACGTCCGACGAGGTGACCGAGCCCAGCATCCGGGTGAGGTCCTCGGTGAAGGGGCTGCTGCCGTCGAGCCAGTTCTTCGCCAACGCCTGTGCGGTGTCGGAGTGCTGGACGAATCCGTCGACGCCCTTGCCGAGCGAGATCGAGCCGACGAGGCGGTCTAGGAAGACGGAGTCGCCGCCGACGATGTCGATGTCCGCGTTCTCCAGGCCGGTCGCGAGGACGGTGGCCTGCGCCTCGGCGACCTGCCGTTGCACGTCGAGACCGGCGAGGCGGATCTCCTTCTCCGCCTCCAGCCGCAGGCGGTACTCCTCGTGGGTGCGGGACGCGTCGTCGAGGGCGGCCATCGCGGCGGCCTTGTCGGTGAGTCCGGCGGCCTCGGCCTTGAGCTTCTCGCCGATGGCCTTGGCGTCGGCGAGGGCCTGTGCCTCGGCGCCCTCGGCGCGGGCGAGTGCGGTGGCGCGGGCGCCCTCCGCCTCGGCGCGCATGCGGGCGGCCGTGGCCTCGGCCTCGGCGCGGCCGGCCTTCTCGATGACCTCGGCCTCCTTGGCGCGGACCTGTACGGCGGCGAGCCCCTCGGCGGCGGCCTCGGCCTGGACGCCCTCCGCGAGCCGCAGCTTGGCCTGCGCGTCGAGGTCGGCGCTCTTCAACCGGGCCTCGGCCAGGGTGAGTTCCTCGGCGGCGCGGTGAACTGCCGCCACCTCGGCGGCTTCGGCGGCCTTGATGTCCTTGACGAGCTTCTCCTGCGCCTCCGCCTCGGCGGCGATGACGATGGCCTGGCGCTCGCGCTCGGCCTCCTCGACGGCCCTCAACTTCTTGATGGCCTCTTCTTGTTCGGCGACCGTGCGGTCCACGGCGACCCGCTCGCGGACGACCTCGGCGATCTCCCGGCGCTCCGCCTCGACCTCCTTGTCGGCGGCGATCCGCGTCAGCTGGGTCTCCCGCTCGCGGGCGATGACCTCCAACAGGCGGTCCTTCTCGATGCGTTCGTTCTCCACGGCGATGACGCGCTCGCGGTTCTTCGCGGCGACGGCGACCTCGCGGGCCTGGTTCTCGCGCTGGACGCCGAGTTGTTCCTCGGTGCGCAGGAACGCGCCCTGGGCGCGCAGCCGTTCCTCCTCGACGACCTTCGCCGTCTCGGCCTCCTCGCGGGCCCGCGACGTCTCGATCTCGCGGCGCTGCTTGATCTCCGCGTCGGCCTGGCGGCGTTCGAGTTCGAGGATGGCCTCACGCGCGTCGACGTTCTGGCGCGTGATCTCCTTCTCCTCGGTGCGCTGGGCCTCGTTGGTGCGGACGTGCTCGGTCGCGGTGAGTTCGGTGATCTTCCGAATGCCTTGCGCGTCGAGGACGTTGGCCGGGTCGAGCTGGCTGAGCGGCGTCTGCTCCAGGTAGTCGATCGCCGCGTCCTCCAGGTGGTAGCCGTTGAGGTCGACGCCGATGACCTCGATGATCCGGTACCTGAGTTCCTCGCGCTTGGTGTACAGATCGGTGAAGTCGAGCTGTTTCCCTACGGTCTTGAGGGCCTCGGAGAACTTCGCGTGGAATAGTTCCTGCAAGGTTCGCTGGTCGCTGGCGCGGGCCGTGCCGACCGCCTGGGCGACCTTGACGACGTCCTCGACCGTCTTGTTGACCTTGACGAAGAACGAGATGCGGATGTCGGCGCGGATGTTGTCCCGGCAGATCAGCCCTTCCTTGCCGGCCCGGGTGATCTCGATCGCCTTCACCGAGATGTCCATCGTCTCGGCCTTGTGCAGCACCGGCAGGACCATCTGCCCGGTGAACGTCACGTCCACCTTGCGCATCTTGGAGACGATCAGCGCCTTGCCCTGCTCGACCTTGCGGAAGAGCCGGGAGACCAGGAAGAGGGCGAGTAGCAGCAGGATCAGGCCGACGGCTGTCAGCACGCCTATGACATCCATGGAGTACGTCCTCGGGCCGTTGGGTTGGTGCCGTCATGGTGGCCCGGGGTCGGCTCTTTCCGCATTGCCGGTTCTCGGCAGTGTTCTCAGGGGGTTTGATGCCGATCGTCGTCAAGAATCCGTCAAGAAGACGTGGGCATCGCGTGGTTGGAGGTTTGGGAGCGGGTGCGGGTGTCACGACGCCGAGGGGCGCAGGCGCTGTCCGGCGGGCCGTGTCTCGCTTCTCCCGTGCAGGGCACTGCCCTTGACCCATTCGTGCCACGGCATGTTCCAGTCGCCCACGCCGTTCTCGAACGGCGTCATCTCCTGGCCGCGTGTGTGCACCGTCCGGGTGAGGTCTCCCTCACTGAGGATGCGGAACAGCCACGCCGCGTCCTGCTCGCTCATGCCGACGCAGCCGTGGCTGACGTCCCGCCGCCCGAACGACGAGGCCGCCCAGGGTGCCGCATGCAGGTACTCGCCGCTGCGGGTGAGGCGGATGGCGTGGTGCACGGCGAGGTCGTACGCCTCGTCGGTGTCGGAGGGGATGCCGATGGTCGTGCTGCGCATCCTGAGGACGGGCTGCTTGTCGAGGACGACCTTGACGCCGGCCCGGGTGCGGTAGCCCTCCTTGCCCGTCGTCACGGGGATGACCCTGAGCGTCGTACCGTCGCGCAGGACGCTCATCCGGTGGGCGGAGGCGTCGATGACGGCCTCCACCCTGGCGCCGGTGGAGAAGCTCAGGGATCGTACGGGGGCGACCCGTAGGTGGTCGGTGAGGCGCAGTCCCGCGAGGTCGTCGGCGGTGACGTGGATGTCGGCGCGGGCGGGCCAGTAGGTGCGGGGGCGGTAGTGGAGGGTGGTGGGGTTGAGCCAGTGCCAGGTGCCGGGGGCGGCGGTGGGGGTGGCGGTGACCCGTAGGTGGCTCTCCAGGAGGGCGCGGCTCTCGGGGGGTACGGGGTGGCTGAGGTGGGCGGTGATGATCTGGCCCACGCCGTAGGTACTACGGGTACTCCCGCCCTCGGGGCCGAGGGTCACCGTGAGGAGGCCGCTGCGGGCGCGGGAGGTGGTGAACTCGGCGCGGTGGAAGGTGTCGTGGCCGTGGGGGGCGGGGGTTTCCGGGGCCGTCGGGGTGGCCGGGACGGTCCGGGGGTCGGTGCGGATCTCGGCGACGTAGTGGGTGGCGGCCCGTAGTACCTGGGTGCTGCGCCAGACGCGGGTGGAGGCGTCGAGCCGTCCGGCGACCCGGTGGCCCGCGTCGTCCTTGAGGGTGACGTCGGTGAGGCTGCCGAGGCCGTTCAGGGTGACGGTGACGGGGGCGTCGGGGTCGACGGTGCCCGTACGTCCCAGGGGGTGTGCGCCCACCCGTACCTCCGGCTCCGGCGGGGCGGCCTTGTTGTCGCCTTCGGGTGCGTCGGTGTGCGGGTGGAGGGCGACGGTCAGGGCAACGGCCAGTGCGGCGGCGACGGTTGCGGCCGTGCCGTACGTCTTCAGGGCCCTGCCGCCGGGGCTGTTCGGGGTGCTCGGGGCCAACCTGTGCTCCAGCGGGGTGGGGGGCGGGTGGGTCGGCTCGCATGTAACCGGCTGCGGCGGCGGAGCGGCCCGTACGTCCCCGGCGTGTCCCGAGAACCGCGAATGATGAGCATCCGATCAGACGAAACGGCGGCCTCCGGCGAGGGCTTCCGGGACGGTCGTACGCCCGTGGATACGCCTGTGGGTCTACGGGTCTCCCTGTCGGGGGCGTTCCCCATCTCCCCTTGCGGGACCCCCAATTGGCCCCTACCCCCTCCACCGGGCGCCCGCCAAAAGAACGGGGTGAATCCATGCGCCCATATGACGGCCGCTGCGCGTGCCGTCACCCCTGCGCCCATAACCGTAATGATCAATACGTTCATGATCATCCGATTTCCCCAGTGCGACGAGCACGCCGACGCCCCGGCTCCCCAGGCCGTCGCCGGCACCCTGGTCCGGCGGGCGGTCCTGCCCCTGGTCCTCGCCTGCACCGCCCTGTCCACCTGCTGGCCCACCCACGCGGCCCCGGCGCCCGCGGACGGGACCGGCACGAGGGGGCTGGTACTACGGGTGATCGTCAACAAGCGGCCCGGCACCGGCGCCGTCGACCCCGGTATCCGCACCGGGCACCCCGTGCTCAAGGAGTACCGCCTCACCAACAAGGGCGGCGCCGACCTGCACGACGTCCGGATCTCCGACCCCGGTATGAAGGGCGCCCGCATCGTCTGCGCGGGCGGCGCGGACAAGGTCCGGCTGCTCCCCGGTCTGACCTCGACGACCTGCACGGCGGAGGGCGGCGCGCAGAAGGGCAGGCGGATCGCGCAGGCCACGGCCGTGGGCCGGATCCCCTCGCTGAACGCGCCGGTCCGGGCCATGGCCCGCTCCGGGTACGCCGGGGTCGGCGGCACTCTCACGCTCAGCCAGCGCGCCACGGTCTCCGCGCCCGCCGGACCCGGCGACCCCGCGCGCGTCGACGTCCGCTACGCCCTGGCCAACACCGGCAACCTGCCCGTCCACGGCGTCCGCATCACCGACCGGCACCTGGCCCCCAAGGGGGTGAGCTGCGTGGAGGGTACTTCGGTACTACGCCGGGTGGCTCCGGGACAGACCGTGCGGTGCACCGTCCGACTGCGGCTCGACCCCGGTGAGCAGATCAGCGAGGGGCTCGCCGAGGGCAGCGACCGCCGGAGCACCCTGGACCGCAAGGGCCGGCTGATCGGGGCGCCGGTGCTACGGGCCCGCAGCATGCTGCGGTTCGGCGTGCCGTACAAGGGAGTTGACGACGTCGTCACACCGGTGCCGATGCCTCTCGGCGCCCAGGTCGGGCCGGAGCCGGGGGTCGCCCACGACGAGGTGCCCGCGACGGGTCCGACGGCGCCGGGGCAGACGTCGGGGGACTCGCCGGTCGCCGCACAGGGTGTCGTACCGGGCGAGGTGCCCGCCGCCGGGTACGACGAACTCCCCTCCTCGGTCCCGGGGTTCCTCCCCGGCCAGGTACCTGGGGGGTACCTCCCGGGTATCCCCTCCACACACCCCAGCGGCAGCCACGTCCCCGGTGAGCTGCCCGCCTTCTCGCTGCTCCCGCCGGGGCACCACTCCTGGGACCCGAGCGCGCCCGGCGGCCACACCGATTCCGGGACGCATGTGGGCGGTGCGCAGTCCCCGGGCGCCCGTCCGTCGGCCTCGCACGACGCGGCCCGTAGTACTCGGGTGCCCGACCCGTACGACTACGGGGCCGCCGAAGCCTCCCCCGACCCCGACGGCGCGACCCCTAAGGGCGCCTCCAACCTGGGCTGGTTCGGGATTCCGCGCAACACGTTCCTCATCGGCGCGGTGCTGCTGGGGGCGTCCGCGGTGACGGCGGCGGCGCTGTTCCTGCGGCGGCGCAGGGGCGGGGCGGACGATGTGGGGTTCTGAGCGGCCGGGGGTTCAGCCGTTCCACGTCTCGTCGTAAGGGTCCGCCGGTTCGGTGACCGGAGCCGCTCTGGTCACCTGGAGGAACGGAATGGGACCGCCGTTCACCGGATCCGTCATCCGGCGGGGTGAATAGGTGCCGGTGACGAGGAGCCAGGTGTCCGGCTGGAGCACCGGAGGCATGTCTCCGGTGAGGGCCACTTTCACCGGCTGGGCGTCAGCGGCACAACAACTCAACGCCATACGCACCAAATAGGGCGTGCCATCCTTGCCCAGTGCCAGAAATCCGGCGATCTGAATGGTTCGGCCCTTTATTTTCGTGTTGTCGTAGATCGCCCGTCCCGCGTAATCGACCAGCGCCAGCTTCAGGGGTCCGGTGGCGGGGAGTTTCCCGTAGTAGACGGGTTCCTGGAGGGCCGTTCCGGTCCGGTTGGCGCTGTAGGAACCGAGGGCGGGCGGTGCGACGAGAATCAGGGCGAGGAGGGGCAGGACGAGCATCCAGGAGATCCGGGGTTCGCGATGGGAATGCGCTTCCTCGACGGCCGACTGTTTCCGCTCGTACCACCAGGTCGCCGCCGCCGCGACGATCAGCACCACTCCCGCCGCGAGCAGCAGCGGCTGGAGTGCGGCCTTGACATAGCGCAGGTAGAGGCTGGTGGACCCGGCATGCAGCAGGGCCGCGCCGAGGAGGAAGAGAACAGCCGACTGGGCCTGACGATTCACAGCAGCACCGCCCCGGTGAGCACCGACACCACGACGGCGAGGACAAAGGTCGCGGGCGCGAATCGCAGGGCGAAACTCCGGCCGAACGTCCCCGTCTGCATGGCGAACAATTTGAGATCGATCATCGGCCCGACGATCAGAAAGGCCAGCCGGGCGGTCAAGGAGAACTGCGTCAGGGAAGCGGCGACAAAGGCATCGGCCTCCGAGCAGATGGAGAGCACGACGGCGAGAACGGACAGGGCCAGCACGGCGATCACGGGATTCTCGGCGGCGGTCCGCAGCCAGCTCTCCGGGGCCACCGCTTTCAGGGTCGCGGCGGCCATCGCGCCGACCACGAGAAATCCTCCGGCATGCATCACGTCGTGCCGGACGCCACCCCAGAAAGCGGCGCCTTTCGTGCACCCCTCATAAGCCGCGTGCGCGGGCGGTTTCAGCAGATCTGTCCGCCCAATCCGCAACCACAGCCATCCCATCGCGCAGGCGACGAACAGACTGCCGGCGAAACGCGCCACGACCATTTCGGGATTGCGCGGAAACGCGACCGCGGTGGCCGTCAGCACAATGGGGTTGATCGCGGGCGCGGACAGCAGAAAGGCGAGCGCGGCGGCCGGCGTCACCCCTCTGCGCACCAGGGCGCCCGCCACCGGGACGGAGGCGCATTCGCAGCCCGGCAGCGCCACCCCGGCCAGCCCCGCGACCGGTACCGCGAGCGCGGGCCGCCGGGGCAGGGCGCGCGCGAAGAACGACGGGGGTACGTACACGGCGATCGCCGCCGAGAGCAGTACCCCTAGTACCAGGAAGGGCAGGGCCTGGACGACGACGGCGACGAACACGGTCGTCCAGCTCTGCATGACCGGGGCGCCCAGCGCCCGTCTGACCGGCGCCTGGAACAGCACCATCAGCAGCATGCCGACGACGAGGACGAGCGGGGAGCCGAGCCGGGCCGGCCGCTCCCGCCGTTCCGGCCGCTTCTGGCCGTCGCTCCCGTGCTGCTCGTCCTGTCGGTCCTCGCCGGTGACGACGGTGGTCACGGTCGGGGTACCTCGGTACGTCCGGATCGCATGCACTGCCTCCGCTCTCTACGACCCCTGAGCCCCCTACGACTCAGGTACGACCGAAACGTCCGCTCCGTTCAGGTCCGGACAGAATCGTTGCTGGCACCACCTGTCCCGATGAGGCAGTCTTCTCCCTCGTGGGGAACGTTCCTAATCAGGCCGGGCCGAGCGATACCGAGGCGCACATGGTGGTGTGCGGCGACGACGGACTCGCGCACCGGCTGGCAGCCGAACTCCGGGGCGTGTACGGCGAACAGGTCACCCTCGTGGTCCCGCCCGCGCAGAGCACGGTACGCCTTCCCGTGGTGGGTCGGGCCCGCGCGGTCTCGGCGGCGCTGCTCGACCGGGTGGTGAGCGCGGCCGTCAACAGGGCGTCGGGCAACGGCGGTTCGACGGCCCCGGAACCGGCTCCGGCCGGGGACGAGCGGACGCTGGAGGCGGCCGAGCCCAGCGAGGCGGTGCTCTCCGAGGCAGGCGTGGCCCGAGCCGCGGCCCTCGCGCTGGTCTACGACGACGATGAGACCAACATCCGCGCCGCCCTCACCGCCCGCCGCCTCAACCCGCGCCTGCGGCTCGTACTGCGCCTGTACAACCGGCGGTTGGGCCAGCACATCGAGGAACTCCTCGACCAGGCCGCCGTGCTGGCGTCCGGCGACGAGGATCTCGCGGCCGGTACGACGACGGTCCTGTCCGACGCGGACACCGCGGCCCCGGCCCTCGCCGCGGCGGCGATCGCCGGCACCACCAAGGTCGTCCAGACCGACGGCCTGCTGCTGCGGGCGGTCGAGCACCACGGCGACGAGGCCGCGCCCGGCCTCGCCACGCTCGCCCTGCTCTCCCCGGAGACCGACAGCGGCGGCGAGCAGGGTCCCCAACTCCTGCCGGACGCCGCGACGGTGGGCGCGTCGACGGGACGCGGGACCGTGGTCCTGGAGCAGGTGTCGTACGCCTCGGAGGGCAGCCTCTCGACAGGGCGCGGGGCGGGGCTGATCGCGCCGATGGCGTCGCTGTTCTCCCGGCGGCTGCGCTGGTCGCTGGCGGGTCTCGTGGGCTGTGTCCTCGCGCTGGCGGTGGCGCTGTGGCTGACGACGGGCATCCATCCGCTGGGCGCGCTGTATCTCACCCTGCTGGACCTGTTCGCCATCAACGACCCTGCCGTGGGCGACCCGTTGGCCCGGCAGATCCTGCAACTCCTGTCCGGGCTCATGGGGTTGCTGCTGCTGCCGGTGCTGTTGGCCGCCGTCCTCGAAGCGTTGGGCACGTTCCGCAGTGCGAGCGCGCTGCGCAAACCGCCGCGGGGCATGAGCGGGCACGTCGTCCTGCTGGGCCTCGGCAAGATCGGCACCCGGGTGCTGATCCGGCTGCGCGAGCTGGACATCCCGGTGGTGTGCGTGGAGTCGGGGCCCGAGGCGCGGGGGCTCTCGGTGGCCCGGCGGCTCAGGGTTCCCGTAGTACTCGGGGACGTCACCCAGGAGGGGGTCCTGGAGGCGGCGAAGATCCAGCGCGCGGGCGCCCTGCTGGCCGTCACCAGCTCCGACACCACCAACCTGGAGGCCGTCCTCTACGCCCGCTCCCTGCGCCAGGACCTGAACGCGGTACTGCGCCTGTACGACGACGACTTCGCGACGGCCGTGTACCGCACCCTGCGTGCCGCGCACCCCTACGCGCGGACCCGTAGCCGCAGCGTCTCCCATCTGGCGGCCCCGTCCTTCGCCGGGGCGATGATGGGCCGCCAGATCCTGGGCGCGATCTCCGTGGAGCGCCGGGTGCTGCTGTTCGCGGCGCTGGAGGCGGGCGGGCACGCCCAGTTGGCGGGCCGCACGATGGGCGAGGCGTTCCGTGCGGGGCACTGGCGGGTCCTCGCCCTCGACACGGGGACCGGCCTCGCGTGGGACCTGCCCGCGGACCGGGTGCTGCGGCCGACGGACCGGGTCATCCTGGCGGCGACCCGGCAGGGGATGGCGGATCTGCTGCGGCGGCACGAGCGGCGACAGCGGGCGTAGCCCGGAGGCAGGTCCGGAGAGTTACCTCCTGAGATCTACCTCCGGGGTATCACTTCCCGAGGTGCCGTTCCGCGAACTCCAGCTCCAGCCGGACCTGCTTGATCCGCTCGTCCACGACCAGTGAGCCGTGCCCGGCGTCGTACCGGTACACCTCGTGGACGGCTCCCCTGGCCTCCAGGCGCTGGACGTAGTTGTCGACCTGGCGGATCGGGCAGCGCGGGTCGTTGACGCCGGCCGAGATGTAGACGGGGGCCGTCACCCGGTCGACGTAGGTGAGCGGCGAGGACGCCTCGTACCTCTCGGGTACCTCCTCCGGGGTACCTCCGAGGAGGGTGCGGTCCATCGCCTTCAGGGCCTCCATCTCGTCGTGGTAGGCGGTGACGTAGTCCGCGACGGGTACGGCGGCGATGCCGAGCGCCCACGCGTCGGGCTGGGTGCCGATGCCGAGGAGCGTGAGGTAGCCGCCCCAGGAGCCGCCGGTCAGCACGAGCCGGGCGGGGTCGGCGAGCCCGGAGGAGACGGCCCACT
Source organism: Streptomyces sp. S6 (assembly GCF_054880855.1). Classification (NCBI taxonomy): domain Bacteria; kingdom Bacillati; phylum Actinomycetota; class Actinomycetes; order Kitasatosporales; family Streptomycetaceae; genus Streptomyces; species Streptomyces sp. S6. The sequence goes on from NZ_JBTYMC010000028.1 coordinate 34,435, forward strand.
CGCGGACCGCGGCGATGTCCTCCAGCTCGATGAGGCCGACGCGGTGCTTGAGCGCGTCGGTCCAGGCCCGGCCGTACCCGGTGGAGCCCCGGTAGTTGACCCGGACGACCGCGTACCCGTGGTCGACCCAGGCGGCCGGCGCGGCGGCGAAGGCGTCGCTGTCGTGCCAGGTGGGGCCGCCGTGGATGTCGAAGACGGTCGGCAGCGGGCCCGTCGCCCCGGCCGGCTTCTGGACGAGCGCGTGGATCCGGCCCCCAGGGCCCTCCACCCACACGTCCTCGACCGGCACCGAGCCGGGCGACCTCATACCCGGCGGGTCCAGTACTACCCCTCCGGAGGTAGACCTCACAACCGGCGGCTCGGCGGCGGAGGACCACAGGTACTCGACGCTGCCGTCGGGCCGCGCCGAGGCGCCCGAGACGCTGCCCGCGGGGGTGGGGATCCGCTCCAGCTCGCCCTGGACGAGGTCATAGCGGAAGAGTTCGCTGCGGGCCTCGTGGCTGTGGGCGATCAGCAGGGAGCTCCCGTCGGGGAACCACTCCGCGCTGACGTCGCCCGGCAGGTCGAGGGACAGTTCGGTCTGCTCGCCGGTGGCCACGTCCCACACCAGCGGCTCCCAGCGGCCACGCCGCTGGTGCCCGATGAGCAGCCGGGTGTCCCCGGCGACCGGTGCGAACCCGAGGACTTCCAGGCCGAGTTCCTCCTCGCCGCCCCGGGTGTCGTCCAGTTCGGCGACGGCCGTGCCGTCGAGGTTCAGCACGCGCAGCGCCGAGTGCATGGCGTCGCCGTGCTCGGTGTGCTCGACGGCGATCAGCGTCCCGTCGTACGACAGGTCGCCGACGCCCGCCGACTCGCGGTGCCGGTAGATCTCCCTGGGGGGCTCCCCCTGGAGTACTACGTGGATCGTCGTGCCGTCCTCGTCGGTGGAGCGTCCCACCACGGAGGTACGGCCGTCCCTCCCGAGAGCCAGTCCGGCCGGGTAGGAGGGGTCGAGGCCGGGGGTGGCGGGCTCGTCGGGGCCGCCGGTGAACGGCTGCCGCCGCCAGACGCCGAACTCGTCCCCGTCCTTGTCGTCGAACCACCAGATCCAGTCCCCGTCCGGGGACAGGCTGCCGTCCGTCGTCCCGTTCGCCCGGTCCGTCGCCTGTCGCTGGTCCCCGCTCACGCGGTCCCAGGCGTACAGCTCGTACGTGCCGGTCGCGTTCGAGGTGAACAGCGAGCGGTCCGGGGCGTCCTGCGCCCAGTCGGGCAGGGAGACCCGCGGCGCCCGGAACCGCTTCTCCCACTCGGGCATGGCCTCAGCGTCACTCATACGTCCATCAAACCTGATCCGGGGGGTGCGGCGGGTATCGCTGCGGGTCAAGAACGGGCACCTTCATCAGGCGTTATCGACGCCACTCGCCCATAACGATCTCCGCGCGGCCGGAGATCCGCACGCGATGTCCGCCGGAGCGGCCCTCCAGTACTACGGGTACTGCCCCCACCCCGCCGCCTTCCGCCCCCTGCCCGGCGCGTACGGTGGAGGGTGTGTACCGGTTTCTGCTGACGCCCCGCTGGTGGGGGATCAACGTCTTCGTGCTGCTGGCCATCCCCTTCTGCCTGTTCATGGGGACCTGGCAGCTGAGCCGGTTCGAGTCGCGGATGGACGACCACCGGGCGCTGGACAGGGCGGCGGAGACCGGGAAGGCGCAGCCCGCGCGGCCGTTGGCCGGGATGCTGCCGGTGGACAAGGCGACCGTGGGCAAGCGGGTCACCGTCAGCGGGCACTACGGCGAGCAACTGCTCGTGCCGGACCGGGAGGTGGATCGCCGGAGCGGGTACTACGTGCTCACGCTGCTGCGCACGGACTCCGGGAAGGCGCTGCCCGTCGTCCGGGGCTGGCTCCCCGGCCGGGCGGACGCCGCGAAGGCTCCGGCCGTGCCGCGCGGTGAGGTCACCGTGACCGGCGCGCTCCAGGCGTCCGAGACGCCCGGGGAGAACGGCGTCAGCGCCCGCGGCGGGCTGCCGGCCGGTCAGATCGGCGCGATCAGCACCGGCTCGCTGGTCAACCTCGTCCCGTACGACCTGTACGACGCGTGGGTGACCCTGGATACCGCCGACTCGGGTATGACGGCCGTGCCCGCCGAGGCGCCCGCGAACACCGGGCTCGACCTCAAGGCGTTCCAGAACCTGGGGTACACCGGCGAGTGGTTCGTCTTCGCCGGGTTCGTGGTGTTCATGTGGTTCCGGCTGCTGCGGCGCGAGGCGGAGGCCGCCCGGGACGCCGAACTGGGGCTGGCCCCGGAGAATTCCGGTGCCACCGAGGGGCCGACGTCCGTGTCCCCCGTGGTGAGCACGTCCGGCACCCCGCAGGCGTAACTCCCCCGTACGACATCCCTCAGGGGTACGCCCCCTCACGGCGCCGCCAGCACACCCGTCCGGTAGATCGTCCCCGCGCACGCGTTCGGCACGGTCGCCGTGGCCGACGGCGATCCCGCGTCGGCCGTGTAGGTCACCGACACACTGCCCTCGGCGGCCGTGGTGCCGTCCTCCCGCATCAGCTGGGGACTGGTACCCGTAGTACCGCTGGTGGTGCTCGTGGTCTGCTCGGAGGGGCTGGGCGAGGGCGACGGGGAGGACCCGGTGTCGCCACCCGTAGTACTTCCGCCGGTGTTCCCGCCGGCACTGGGACACGTGGACGACGGCACCCAGGCGAACTTCACGTCGTAGGCGGAGCCGGGGGCCAGCGCGAGCTGCGTGACGTACAGGGAGGGGTCCGGGAGGGCGGCGGCCGGGTCGCCCGCAGTGTGCTCGGTGACGCCGACCTTCGTCGCGTCGGCGGCGCCCTGCACCCCTGGGGAGAGGGTGACGGAACCGGCGACGGCACAGCTCTTCGTGGAGACGTTGACGACGCGGAACGTGCCGTACACGACCCCCGTGGAGTCCGGGCCGTCGACCGTCGAGGTCGCCGAGCCCAACTGGCCGGCGGTGCAGGTGGGGACGGTCGGGCTCTGCGACTGGGTGGGGCCCGCGCTGCCGGCGGCGTCCGCGCCGGGGGACGGCTTGCCGCCGCCGGTCCCCTTGGACCCTCCCGGCCCCGTACCCGTAGTACCTCCGGAGGACTCCCCGGCCTTCCCGGTGGAGCCCCCGTCGGGGTTCTTGCCCTGGCCGGTGGAGCCGCCGGTCTCGGACGCCTGCCCCGCGACGGCGGGGTTGGCGTCGGTGGCGCCGACTCCGGAGACGGTCATCAGGGCGGGGACGGCGACACCCGCGAACAGGGCTGCGGCAGCCGCCCCCACGAGCGCCTGCCGCTTACGGGCCTTGCGCGCGGGCACCGCCCGGCGGAGGTGGTCGAGGGCGCCGTCGCGCGGCGTCATCTCCCGCACCGCCCCGTGCAGCATGCGGCGCAGCTCCAGCTCGTCCGAGTCGAACCCGTCGTCCGGGCCCTGGTCGTCGAGGTGGTGGTTCACAGTCCTGTTCCCAGCGTGTGGTTGCTTCGGATCGTTCCGGTACGACGGGATGCCTTCCCCTGGGGAATCCCCCCGTCCCTCCAGAGGGCCACCGGCCCGGTCGGGTTCCCCGCTCACGCCGACGCCTCCATCGCCGTACGCAGTGCCGCGATCCCCCGTGAGCCGTACGCCTTGACGGAGCCCAGGGATATGCCGAGCGTCTCGGCGACCTGGGCCTCGGTCATGTCGGCGAAGTAGCGCAGGACCAGTACCTCGCGCTGGCGGCGCTGGAGCCCCTTCATCGCCTTGATCAGGGAGTCGCGCTCCAGCTGGTCGTAGGCGCCCTCCTCCGCGCTGGCCATGTCCGGCATCGGCTTGGAGAGGAGCTTGAGGCCGAGGATGCGGCGGCGCAGGGCGGAGCGGGAGAGGTTGACGACCGTCTGCCTCAGGTATGCCAGGGTTTTCTCGGGGTCGCGGACGCGTTTGCGCGCCGAGTGGACGCGGATGAACGCCTCCTGGACGACGTCCTCGCAGGACGCGGTGTCGTCGAGCAGGAGGGCGGCGAGACCCAGGAGGGAGCGGTAGTGCGCCCGGTAGGTCTCGGTGAGGTGGTCGACGGTCGTGCCGGCCGCGACGGTGTCGTCATCGGCACGTGGGCCGGGGATGCGGGTGGGCCGCGCTGCGGGCATCGGCGCGATCACCGGCAGGCCGCCGGGCGCCCCGGCGATGCGG
>NZ_JBTYMC010000029.1:0-37869 GCF_054880855.1 Streptomyces sp. S6
CCCCCGGACAGGCCGGCCAGGGCGGTGGCCTCGCCGGAGCCCCCGCGCCCGGCTCCCGCGCCCGGCACTGGATCGAGATCAACGGCGCCCGCCACCAGATCTCCGGCCTGACCCTCGTCCTCGGCCGCTCCACCGACGCCGACGTGCGCATCGACGACCCCGGCGTCTCCCGCCGGCACTGCGAGATCCGTACCGGTTCGCCCTCGACCGTCCAGGACCTCGGGTCCACGAACGGCATCGTGGTGGACGGACAGCACACCACCCGCGCTACGCTCCGCGACGGCTCGCGGATCGTCGTGGGCAGCACCACCGTTATCTATAGGCAAGCCGAAGGGTGAAGCGGGGGCAATGTCAGAGCTGACCCTGACGGTCATGCGGCTGGGTTTCCTGGCCGTACTGTGGCTGTTCGTGATCGTGGCCGTACAGGTCATCCGCAGCGACCTGTTCGGTACGCGCGTCACCCAGCGCGGCTCGCAGCGCGGCTCCCGGCGCGGTGAAAACCGGGGCGCGGGCCAGAACCAGCGCCAGCAGCAGGCCGCCGCGCCCCCGCAGCAGCGCCAGCAGCCCTCCTCCGGGGGCCGCCGGGGCCGTAACGCCCCGACGAAGCTGGTCGTCTCCGAGGGCACCCTCACCGGCACGACGGTCGCTCTCCAGGGCCAGACCATCACGCTCGGCCGCGCCCACGACTCGACGATCGTGCTGGACGACGACTACGCCTCCAGCCGCCATGCCAGGATCTACCCGGACCGCGACGGCAACTGGATCGTCGAGGACCTGAACTCCACCAACGGCACCTACCTCGACCGAACGCGGCTGACGACCCCGACGCCGATCCCGCTGGGCGCCCCCATCCGCATCGGCAAGACCGTCATCGAGCTGCGGAAGTAGTGCTGCATCATGAATGAGCGCGAGCGGAGCGAGCACGCGGGGCGAGCCGGCACACCGGCCTCCGGCGCGCTCTCGACCGGAGGGTGGGCAGTGTGGCTCGACACGACCGGCTGCATGCGGAGCCGGGGGGTGAGGTGCGCATGAGTCTGTCCCTGCGCTTCGCCGCCGGCTCGCACAAAGGCATGATCCGCGAGGGCAACGAGGACTCCGGATACGCCGGCCCCCGGCTGCTCGCCATCGCGGACGGCATGGGCGGCGCCGCCGCCGGCGAGGTCGCCTCCTCCGAGGCGATCTCCACGATCGTCGCGCTCGACGAGGACATCCCCGGCTCCGACGTCCTCACCTCCCTCGCCAACGCCGTCCAGCGCGCCAACGACCAACTGCGCTCCCTGGTCGACGAGGACCCCCAGCTCGAAGGCATGGGGACGACGCTGACGGCCCTGCTGTGGACCGGCCAGCGCCTCGGCCTCGTGCACGTCGGCGACTCCCGCGCCTACCTGCTGCGCGACGGCGTCCTCACGCAGATCACGCAGGACCACACCTGGGTCCAGCGCCTCGTCGACGAGGGCCGGATCACCGAGGAGGAGGCGACGACGCACCCGCAGCGCTCCCTCCTGATGCGCGCCCTCGGCAGCGCCGAGCACGTCGAGCCCGACCTCTCGATCCGCGAAGTCAGGGCGGGCGACCGGTATCTGATCTGCTCCGACGGCCTCTCCGGCGTCGTCTCCCACCAGACCCTGGAAGAGACCCTCGCCAGCTACCAGGGCCCCCAGGAGACCGTCCAGGAGCTCATCCAGTTCGCGCTGCGCGGCGGCGGTCCCGACAACATCACCGTGATCGTCGCGGACGTCCTCGACCTCGACACCGGCGACACCCTCGCGGGCCAGCTGTACGACACCCCCGTGGTCGTCGGCGCGGTCGCCGAGAACCAGACCCACCTGCACGACAACGGCATCATGGAGACCCCGGCGGGACGCGCCGCGAGCCTCGGCCGGCACCGCGCGAACCCCGGCGGCGGCGAGTTCGGGCCCCCCGGCTCCGGGGACGTCACGGGATACATCCCGGCGGGCGGGTTCGGGGACTACTCCGAGGACGACTTCGTCAAGCCCCGCAAGGGCCGTAAGTGGCTCAAGGTCACCCTCTACAGCGCGCTGACCCTGGCCGTCGTCGGCGGCGGGCTGTACGGCGGGTGGCGGTGGACGCAGACCCAGTACTACGTCGGCGCCAAGGGGGAGCACCTCGCGCTGTACCGGGGGATCAGCCAGGACCTGGCGTGGGTGTCGCTCTCGGAGGTCGAGAAGGACCACCCCGAGATCGAACTCAAGTACCTCCCGCAGTACCAGCAGAAGCAGGTCGAGGAGACCATCCCGGCGTCCAGCCTGCAAGGCGCGCAGAAGAAACTCGACGAGCTGTCCGTCCAGGCGTCCGCGTGCAAGAAGCAGGCGCAGGACGGGAGTTCGGGAACCGGATCGTCCTCGTCCGCGTCCAAGCCGTCGCCGAAACCCTCGGCCTCGACGAGTTCGAACCCGAGCACGTCCCCGTCCCCGTCACCGACGGCCACGCAGGCGGCCAGTCCGAGTCCCGGGCCGAGTTTCTCTCAGGAGGAGGAGCGGGTCGTCTCGCTGTGCGGCAAGCAGTAGCAGCCGTACGGCCAACGGCAGGCACGCCGTGAGAGGCCCCGTCACACGATGAGCAGTACTACCAACACACCGACGAACCACACGTCCACGATCGGTGCCATCGGAGCGCCGAGCAGACGCAACACCGAGCTGGGACTGCTGGTGTTCGCCGTCCTGATCCCGGTGTTCGCCTACGCCAACGTGGGACTCGCCATCAACGAGCAGGTACCGGCGGGGCTGCTCGCCTACGGCCTGGGGCTCGGTCTGCTGGCCGGGATCGCCCATCTCGTCGTCCGCAAGTTCGCGCCCTACGCGGACCCGCTGCTGCTGCCGCTGGCGACGCTGCTGAACGGACTGGGGCTGGTCGCCATCTGGCGACTGGACCAGTCGAAGTTCCTCCAGCGGGCCCACCAGGCGGGCACCGCCTCGCCCCGGCAGTTGATGTACACGGCGCTGGGCATCGCCTTCTTCATCGTCGTGCTGATCTTCCTCAAGGACCACCGGGTCCTCCAGCGCTACACCTACATCTCCATGGCCGGCGCGATCGTGCTCCTGCTGCTGCCGCTGGTCCCCGGCCTCGGACTGGACGTCTACGGCGCCAAGATCTGGATCTCGGTCGCCGGGTTCTCCATCCAGCCCGGTGAGTTCGCGAAGATCGTGCTTGCGATCTTCTTCGCCGGGTACCTGATGGTGAAGCGGGACGCGCTGGCCCTCGCGAGCCGCCGGTTCCTCGGGCTCTACCTGCCGCGTGGGCGCGACCTCGGGCCGATCCTCGTGGTCTGGTTCATCTCGATCCTCATCCTGGTCTTCGAGACCGACCTCGGTACCTCGCTGCTGTTCTTCGGCATGTTCGTGATCATGCTGTACGTCGCGACCGAGCGGACGAGCTGGATCGTCTTCGGTCTGCTGATGTCGGCGGTCGGCGCGGTCGGCGTCGCGAGCTTCGAGTCGCACATCCAGACCCGTGTCCAGGCGTGGCTCGACCCGCTGAACGAGTACAAGCTGAGCCAGGCCGGCGTCAAGGACGGCGTCCTGCACTCCGAGCAGGCCATGCAAGCCCTCTGGGCGTTCGGCTCCGGTGGCACCCTCGGCACCGGCTGGGGGCAGGGCCACTCCGAGCTGATCAAGTTCGCGGCCAACTCCGACTTCATCCTCGCCACCTTCGGCGAGGAACTGGGCCTGGCCGGCCTGATGGCGCTGCTCCTGATCTACGGCCTGATCGTCGAGCGCGGTATCCGTACCGCCCTCGCAGCCCGCGACCCCTTCGGCAAGCTCCTCGCCATCGGGCTGTCCGGCGCGTTCGCCCTCCAGGTGTTCGTCGTCGCCGGCGGTGTCATGGGGCTGATCCCGCTGACCGGTATGACCATGCCGTTCCTGGCGTTCGGCGGTTCCTCCGTGATCGCCAACTGGGCGCTGATCGGCATCCTCATCCGCATCAGCGACACGGCCCGCCGCCCGGCCCCGGCCCCCGCCCCGAACCCCGACGCCGAGATGACCCAGGTGGTCCGCCCCTCATGAACAAACCCCTGCGCCGCGTCGCGATCTTCTGCGGTCTGCTGATCCTCGCCCTGCTGGTGCGGGGGAACTGGCTCCAGTACGTCAAGGCGAACGAGCTGGCCACCGACGACAAGAACCGGCGCGTGCCGATCACCCGGTACTCGATCCCGCGCGGCAACATCATCGTCGACGGCAAAGAGATCACCGGGTCGGTGGAGACCAAGGGCGACTACAAGTACAAGCGGGTCTGGAAGGACGGCGCGATGTGGGCGCCGGTCACCGGGTTCTCGTCCCAGGCGTTCGGCTCCAACTTCCTGGAGAACATCGAGGACAGCGTCCTGTCCGGGACCGACGACCGGCTGTTCTTCCGCAACACCCTCGACATGCTCACCGGCAAGCAGCGCGCCGGCGGCAGCGTCGTCACCACGCTGAACGCCGCCGCGCAGAAGGCCGCGTACGAGGGGCTCAAGGGCAAGAAGGGCGCCGCCGCCGCGATCGACCCGACGACCGGCAAGGTCCTGGCGCTGGTCTCGACACCGTCGTACGACCCCTCGAAGTTCGCCGGGAACACCGACGCCGACACCGAGGGATGGGTCGCCGTCCAGAAGAAGAACGACCCCGACGACCCGATGCTGAACCGGGCGCTGCGCGAGACGTACCCGCCCGGGTCGACGTTCAAGGTCGTGACGGCCGCGGCGGCGCTGGAGAACAACGTCGTCTCCGGGATCGACGACAAGACCGACACCCCGGACCCGTACCGGCTGCCGCAGTCCGGGACCGACCTCGGCAACGAGCACGGTGACTGCGAGAACGCCAATCTGCGGTACGCGCTGATGGTCTCCTGCAACACCGTCTTCGCGAAGATGTCCGACAACGTCGGCAACGAGAAGATGATCCAGCAGGCGGAGAAGTTCGGTTTCAACGAGGGCAAGCTGGACATCCCGGTCCGTGCGGCCGAGTCCGTCTACCCCAAGGACAACCGGCCGCAGAACGCGCTCGACGGCATCGGGCAGGGCTCCAACCGGGCCACCCCGCTCCAGATGGCGATGGTCGCGGCGGCTGTCGCCAACGACGGCAAGCTGATGCGGCCCTACATGGTGGACTCGCTCAAGTCCCCCAACCTCGACACGCTGGAGACCACCGACCCCAAGGAGCTCTCCCAGGCGGTCTCCTCCGCCACCGCGCAGAAGCTCCAGGCGATGATGGAGACGGTCGTCAAGGACGGCACCGGGAAGAACGCCCAGATCGACGGCATCACCGTCGGCGGCAAGACGGGTACCGCCCAGCACGGTCTGAACAACAGCGAGAAGCCGTACGCCTGGTTCATCTCCTACGCCAAACTGGCCGACGGCTCCTCGCCGGTGGCCGTGGCCGTGGTCGTCGAGGACGGTTCCGCCGTCCGTGAGGACATCAGCGGTGGCGGTCTGGCCGCGCCGGTCGCCAAGGCCGTCATGCAAGCAGTCATCGGAAACAAGAAGTGACCCCGCTCACGTAATCCGCGCATCGGTGCACGTTGCGATACCGGTCCTGTATCGAGTCACAGGCATGGCCAGGTCACACAGAGCGATCCGGGTAGCGTATGCCCGGACGGCAGCCTCGCGCCTGTGGGCCGAGACCGACGGAGAGGGCTGGTAGCAGACATGGAAGAGCCGCGTCGCCTAGGCGGCCGGTACGAGCTGGGCCAGGTGCTCGGACGTGGTGGCATGGCTGAGGTCTACCTCGCCCATGACACCCGCCTTGGCCGCACCGTGGCGGTGAAGACGCTGCGCGTGGACCTCGCGCGCGACCCTTCCTTCCAGGCCAGGTTCCGCCGGGAGGCCCAGTCGGCCGCCTCGCTCAACCATCCCGCGATCGTGGCGGTCTACGACACGGGTGAGGACTACCTCGACGGTGTCTCGATCCCGTACATCGTCATGGAGTACGTGGACGGCTCCACGCTCCGCGAACTCCTGCACTCCGGGCGCAAGTTGCTGCCCGAGCGCTCGATGGAGATGACCGTCGGCATCCTCCAGGGACTGGAGTACGCGCACCGCAGCGGCATCGTCCACCGGGACATCAAGCCGGCGAACGTCATGCTGACGCGCACCGGCCAGGTCAAGGTCATGGACTTCGGTATCGCCCGTGCGATGGGTGATTCCGGGATGACGATGACGCAGACCTCCGCGGTCATCGGCACCGCCCAGTACCTCTCGCCGGAGCAGGCGAAGGGGGAGCAGGTCGACGCGCGGTCCGACCTGTACTCGACGGGGTGCCTGCTGTACGAGCTGCTCACCGTACGGCCCCCGTTCGTCGGTGACTCCCCCGTCGCGGTCGCCTACCAGCACGTCCGCGAGGAGCCGCAGCCGCCGTCCGTCTTCGATCCGGAGATCACTCCGGAGATGGACGCCATCGTCCTCAAGGCGCTCGTCAAGGACCCCAACTACCGCTACCAGTCGGCCGATCAGATGCGCGCCGACATCGAGGCGTGCCTCGACGGGCAGCCCGTCCAGGCCACCGCCGCGTTCGGGTCGGTCGGGTACGGCGGGTACGGGGACGACCAGGCGACGACCGCGCTGCGCTCCGACGGCGGTGCCACCACCATGCTGCCGCCGATGTCTCCGGACGACGGGGGCTTCGGGTACGACGACCGGCCGGCTCGGCGTCGTCAGCAGAAGAAGTCGAACACGTCGACGATCGTGCTGGCGCTCGCCGCTGTGCTGGTGCTGGTGGGGGCTGTGCTCATCGGGTGGTACGTGACGAACGGGAAGGGTGTCGGGAACGACACGACCCCCGTGCCGTCGTTCGTCGGCCAGACGCAGCAGCAGGCGGAGCAGACTGCTCTCAACGGCGACCTCAAGGTGACGGTCGCCGAGAAAAAACCCTGCGAGAACATGGAGACCGGGAAGGTCTGTTCACAGGATCCCGTCGCGGGGACGAGCGTCGACAAGCAGACGACGGTCAAGCTTGTCATCTCGACGGGGGCGCCGAAGGTGGTCGTGCCGAGTGTCCTCGGTGACGACGTGGACGAGGCCACGAAGCTCCTTGAGGGCGACAAGTACGGGTTCACCGTCAAGACCAAGACGCAGGTGTCCGACGAGGACGAGGGCAAGGTCCTGAAGCAGGATCCTGAGCTCGGTGCCGAGGTGGAGAAGGGGTCGACCATCACCCTCACCATCGCCAAGCCCGCGGAGAAGGTGACGGTTCCCGATGTGTCCGGGCTGAGCTGTGACGACGCCAAGGCGCGGATCCAGCAGAACAATCTGAAGGCCGGGGACTGTTCCGCCGTCGACACGCAGGACCAGAACCAGGTCGGGAAGGTCATCTCGACCAACCCGAGCATCGGGAACCCCGTCGACAAGGGCACGACCATCAACATCCAGGTCGGGAAGGCCACGCAGGTCCAGGTTCCGCAGAACCTCACCAGCCTCTCCCTGCGGGACGCCAAGCAGGCCCTCTCCAACCTCGGGCTCCAGGTCAACGTCGTCGGCTCCCAGGACGACAACGCCCGCGTCTTCAACTCCAACCCGGGGCCCGGCTCCAACGTCCAGCCGGGCTCGAACGTCACCCTCTTCGCCGGGGGGAACATCAATGACAACGGCGGGGGTAACAACAACGGGGGCGGGGGTGGGGGCGGCAGCAACATCTTCGGTGGGCTGACGGGGACGTCGTTCCGCCAGGAGGACTGACGCGCGGTAGCGCTTTCAGCCCCGGTTCCCCTTTCGGGGGGCCGGGGCTTTTTCGTACGTCGGTTCGTATGTCGACCGTGTCTTCGTACACGTTCGTTCGTTTGTAGGACATGATCAACGAAACCGTGCTGTTGGAGTCCAAGTCGCTGCGGGAGAGTGTGGCGGAGCGGACGGAGGTGTTGGAGCGGGTCAAGGTGTTGTCGTTGCTGCCGGATGGGGTGCATGTGACGACGGGGATGGTGGCGGAGTACTTCGGGGTGGGCGTGGAGGCCATCAGGTCTCTCGTGAAGGATCACCGAACCGAGCTGGAGGCCAGCGGCTACCGCGTTTTGACAGGTACATCACTGAGGTCCTTTAAGGACCTCTGTGGGATCCAGATGCGCACAAGCTACCTCGCCCTCTTCCCCCGCCGAGCCGTCCTCAACGTCGCCATGCTGCTGCGGGACAGCGAAACCGCACGTCAGGTACGTGTGTATCTCCTGGACATGGAGTACATGGTCCGCACTCAGCCTGTGGATAACTCTGTCCACAGGCCCTCCGAGTCCATCGACCAGCTTGTGGATAACCGGATCGACGAGCGCATCATCCACATCCTCGGCAAGACCGTCGTCCCGATGTTCAACGCGCTGATCGAGACGTCTGGTGAGCATCGCAGGGAGCTGATAGCTCTGCGGACGGACGTGGCGGGTGTCGAGACGCGGCTACGGCACCACCTGGCAAGGCAGCGAAGGCTCTCACGCTGATCGGCGAGAGTGACAGCTCGTCACTCTCGCCGAGAAGTTGTCCACAGGAACTGAGCTCCTTCAAGGAGCTCAGTTACGCCAGTTCCTTCGGCGGCGTCCGCTTAGAGTCCACCTTCTCCGTGCGGACCAGCTCCCCCCACACCACATACCGGTACCGGCTCGTATACACCGGCGTACAAGTCGTCAGCGTGATGTAGTGGCCCGCCTTCTCCGTCCCGGACTCCTTGGGGATCTGGGAGAGGACCTTGACGTTGTACTTGGACGTCTCGGGGAGGACGGAGAAGACCTTGTAGACGAACCACGTGTCGCGGGTCTCGAAGACGATCGGGTCGCCGTCCTTGAGTTTGTCGATGTTGTGGAACTTGGCGCCGTGGCCGTCGCGGTGGGCGGCGAGGGTGAAGTTGCCCTGTTTGCCGGAGGTGGGGAGGGTGGCCGAGACGGGGTCGGTGTAGTAGCCGGCGACGCCTTCGTTCAACACGTCCGAAGACGTGCCCTTCTCCACCAACACCTCGCCGTTCTTCATGGCGGGGACGTGGAGGAAGCCGATGCCGTCCTTCGTGTCGAGGGCGCCGGGGCCGGCCGGCTTGGACCAGTTGTCGCGGACCTTGTCGCCCTGGCGGGCGGCTTCGCGGTCGGCGATGACGTTGGTCCACCAGAGGGAGTACGCGACGAAGAGCCCGAGGACGAGACCGGCGGTGATGAGGAGTTCCCCGAGGACGCTGACGGCCGCCGCGAGGCGCCCGCCCTTGCGGCTGGGCGCGGGTGAGCCGGCGTGCTGGGTGGTCGTCCCGTCGGTCGTCGCTGTCACGTCTTCAAACCCCTACTCGACGAGCGCATCCGGCTTTCCCTTGCTGCGCGGCCGTTCCTCGACCATCTTGCCCCAGACGATCAACCTGTACTTACTGGTGAACTCCGGCGTACAGGTCGTCAGGGTGATGTAGCGGCCGGGTCCGGTGAACCCGGAGCCGGGCGGAACGGCGTCGAGAACGCTGGTATTGCTGGGCGAGGTGACCGGCAGGATGGAGGCCATCTTGTAGACGAAATAGTCGTCCTGGGTCTCTACGACGATCGCGTCACCCGGCTGCAAACGGTTGATGTACCGGAACGGTTCGCCGTGGGTGTTGCGGTGTCCGGCGAGCCCGAAATTCCCGGTCTTGGCGTCCGGCATCGGGGTGGCGAGGGTGCCCTCGCCGTAGTGCCCGACCATCCCCTTGTCGAGGACCTTCTTGTTGCTGACGCCTTCGGCGATGGGGACGACGACGTCCAGCTTGGGGATGTGGAGGAGGGCGAACCCCTGGCCCGCGGAGAACGTGCCGGGCGCCCCTTTGCCGCTGGCCCAGTCCTTCTGGAGCTGGTTGGCCTCGCTGCCGGCCTGCGCGTGGGCGCGGACGTTGGTCCACCAGAGCTGGTAGCCGACGAACAGGAGCATGAGGACGCCGGTGGTGATGAACATTTCACCGAGCGCCCGGCTCGCGACGACGGCGGGGCTGGGCTTGCGCGCCTTGGCCTGGCGCCGGGCCTCGACGCGGGAGAGCGGGGGCGAGCCCGGGGACAGGGGCCGCGACTCCTCCGCCGGTGCGGCGACGACACGTCCACGGCGGCCCTTGGCGGCCTTTCTGCGGGCCGCGCGTCCGCCGTAGGGCACGAGAGCGCCGGAGGTGGCGGCCGTGCCCGCAGACGCGGATATGGGGTCACCACCCTGGGGCGGCTCGGGTATCCGCAGGGCCATGGTCTCGTCGTCGCCACCGTAGGACCCGTACGACCCTTCGCGCTCGGGGCGCAGGGCGGTCACGCGGTGGCCCTGCCCACGACCGGCGCGAGCCCGGCCGATCTCGCGACCGCGCCCTGGTCGCCGCACTCGGTGAGCCAGTTGGCGAGCATCCGGTGGCCGTGCTCGGTGAGGACGGACTCGGGGTGGAACTGGACGCCTTCGACGGGGAGTTCCCGGTGGCGCAGGCCCATGATGATGCCGTCCTCGGTGCGGGCGGTGACCTCCAGCTCGGCCGGGACGGTCGTCGGCATCGCCGCGAGGGAGTGGTAGCGGGTCGCGGTGAACGGCGAGGGCAGGCCCGCGAAGACGCCCTTGCCGGTGTGTTCGACCAGGGACGTCTTGCCGTGCAGCAGCTCGGGCGCGCGGTCGACGACACCGCCGTACGCGACCTGCATGGACTGCATGCCGAGGCAGACGCCGAAGACGGGGACGCCGGTCGCGGCGCAGTGCCGGACCATCTCGATGCAGACGCCGGCCTCCTCGGGGGTACCGGGGCCGGGCGACAGGAGGACGCCGTCGAAGCCGTCCTGCGCGTGGGCCGTGGAGACCTCGTCGTTGCGCAGAACCTCGCACTCGGCACCCAGCTGGTACAGGTACTGGACCAGGTTGAAGACGAAGCTGTCGTAGTTGTCGACGACGAGAATGCGCGCGCTCACTGGTTGTCCACCGTCACATCGTTGAAGGGAAGCAGCGGTTCGGCCCACGGGAAGACGTACTGGAAGAGGACGTAGACGACAGCGAGGACCAGCACGATCGAGATCAGTGCCTTGAGCCACGCATTGCCTGGCAGATGCCGCCAGATCCAGCCGTACATGCCGTCCCTTCCGTCGTACCACGGCACCAGACTCACGCCGTACCGCACCAGACTAACGGCGCAGCGCCGGGGGTCTGCCTTCGTCCACAGGCGTCGTGGAGTCCAGGTGTGCCCACACGACGAGCCGGTGGCTGTGGCCCCACTCCGGATCGCACGTGGTCAGCGTGAGGTAGCGGCCCGGCGCCGTGTACCCCGATTTACGTGGCACAGGGGAAATCACCTCAACGTCGGTGGGGACGGTTTTGTAGGGCCCTTTGTCGATCCGATACGTGAACCAGGTCGTCCCGTCGCTGAGCACGACGGCGTCGCCGCGCCGCAGCTCGGGGAAGTCCTTGAAGGGGTCGCCGTAGGTGCGGCGGTGTCCGGCGACGGCGAAGTTGCCGGGGCCGCCGAGAGTGGCCGTCCCGGCGTAGTGGCCGAGCCCTTTCTTCAGGGTGCCGACGGCGGTGCCTTCCAAGATCGGCTTGTTCCACGTGAAACCGAGCCGGGGGATGTACATGACGGCGAAGGGCTGCCCCTTCTCATAGGTCTTCGCTTTCGGTGCGACCGGCTGAGGTTTCTGCCAGCGGCTTTCGAGTCGCTGGACCTGCGCTGTCATGTCCCGATCCGCCTGTACGCCGGTCCAGTACAGGACGTAGACGACGAACAGGACGATCACCGCTCCCCCGGTGATGCACAGTTCACTGACGGTCCTGACGATCCCCCGTAAGGACACGGGACCCCCCGGTTACTCCACAGGCTCGGCGTAGTGCAGATCCACTGTGCCCGAGTAACCGGGCAGCGTCACCGTGCCGTCGTCGGTGACTTTCCAGCCGAGGCCGTAGACGTCGACGTACACCATGTAGTTCTGGATGGCCTTGGACGCCGCGAGGGCGTTCTTGAGCTTCTGGGGGTCGCCGACCGCCTGGATCTTGTAGGGCGGCGAGTAGACGCGGCCCTGGAGGATCAGGGTGTTGCCGACGCAGCGGACGGCGCTGGTGGAGATCAGGCGCTGGTCCATCACCTTGATGCCCTCGGCGCCGCCCTGCCAGAGCGCGTTGACGACGGCCTGGAGGTCCTGCTGGTGGATGACCAGGTAGTCGGGCTGGGGTTCGGGGTAGCCGGGGAGTTTGGCGGTGGCGTTCGGCGGGGCGTCGTTGAGCGTGACGGTGAGGGCCTTGCCCTTGATCTCCTGGGTGCCGGCGCCCCGTTCCAGGGCGGCGAGCTTGCGGTCCTCGGTGGTGGAGCGGCCGGAGTCGGACTCGGCGAGTTCCTCGACCTGGCGGCGCAGGCCGGCGTTGGACTCGTCCAGCACGCCGTTCTTGTGGCTGCGCTGCTGGATCAGGTCGGAGAGGCGCAGCAGGGAGGCGTCCGTGCGGATGTCGGTGCCCTTGGCGGTGTCGAAACTGGTGAAGAAGATCAGACCGGCGAGGGCGAAGACTCCGACGGTGAGCACCCTCATGGGAGGGACTCGGCGGGAACGAGCGGGACGCGTGGGTGCGGCACCCGTTGAACCGTTACCTGGGGAGTCGGCAGAATTGCTCAACGTACCGTTATCTCCTTCGGCGCCGTGGAAGCACTACGCTAACCGACGCCCGGGGGAGCGCTCAGTGTCCCCTTGCCAGCAGGAGAGACCCTCGTGCCGAAGTCACGCATCCGTAAGAAGGCCGACTACACGCCGCCGGCGGCGAAGCAGGCGACCGCGATCAAGCTGAACAGCCGGGGCTGGGTGGCGCCGGTCATGCTTGCGCTGTTCCTGATCGGGCTGGCCTGGATCGTCCTCTTCTACGTGACCGACGGGGACCTCCCCCTCGACGCGTTGGGCAACTGGAACATCGTCGTCGGGTTCGGCTTCATCGCGGCCGGGTTCGGTGTCTCCACCCAGTGGAAGTGACGGTTCGCGGGTAGTTTTCCCCAGGGCTGTTCGTGGAGTTATCCACAGGCCAGGGCTCGTTGTCCACACGGTGGGGAAAAAGAACGACGATCTGTGGATAACTCCCAGGACGTTGACGCCGGTACGACGAACCCACAACCCCTCGAAAACACCTTCGCCCCCTGCCTGACCTGCGTAAACGCCGGTCGGATGCAGGGGGCGAACCCGTTCGTCCACAGGATGCACAGGCTGTGCTACAGACTGTGGACAACTCTGTGCTCAGGTGAGCTGAGAGGTCCTCAAGAGGGTCACGATCACGACTGCGGCGAGCACTAGTGCACAGGTGCCGAACTGGATCAGCGCCCGGCGCTCCCGGGGCGCGTAGACCATCGCCGCGCCGATGAGAACCCCGGCGACGAGACCGCCCACGTGGGCCTGCCAGGCGATGCCGCTCCAGCCGAACGTGATGACGAGGTTGATCACCAGGATGGCGATCATGGGGCGCATGTCGTAGCGCTGGCGGCGCATGAGGACGGCCATGGCGCCGAAGACGCCGAAGATCGCGCCGGAGGCACCGAGGGACGCCTGGCCGGGGTCGGCCAGCAGATACGTGAGCGCGGAGCCGGCCAGTCCCGAGACGAAGAACAGCGCGAGGTAGCGGGCCCGGCCGAGGGCCGCCTCCAGCGGGCCGCCGATCCACCACAGGCTCAGCCCGTTGGAGAGGATGTGGAGGATGCTGCCGTGCAGGAACATCGAGGTCAGCAGCCGGTACCACTGGCCCTCGGCGACGCCCTGCACATCGGTCCAGCTGATCGCCGGGTAGAGCATGCGGCCGACCAGTTCGAACCGGTCGGTGAAGCCGCCGACCGTCTGCTGGGCGAGGAACACGACCGCGATGATCCCGAGCAGGATCTTCGTGACCAACTGAGGGTCCCCGGCGATGCTGCCGCCCGCGATCGTGCGCGGCCGGTTCGCGTCCGGCGCGTGTCCGGTCCCCGACCCTCCCCCACTCTTCGAGCGGGAGGTGCCCCCACTCACGCACTCCGGGCACTGGAAGCCCACCGACGCGCTGACCATGCACTGCGGGCAGATCGGGCGCTCGCAACGGGTGCAGCGCACGCCGGTCTCGCGGTCGGGGTGACGGTAACAACCGGCCAGCCCGGACGCCTCCGGCCGGCCGTCTCGCGCCTGGTCCACGGGATACCCCTAAGCAGCTACGGAACGGGTCTCAACAGGTACTGAACGGGTCGTATGCAGCGCATTGCCCCGCTCTTCCCTACGGATGAGCGGGGCAATTGGTTCCCGGAGGAGCGGTGGCCGCCCCTCTTGGGGGAGCGGTCAGCGCTTCTCGACGACGACGCTCTCGATGACGACGTCGTTGACCGGGCGGTCGTTGCGGCCGGTCGGCGTCTTGGCGATCGCGTCGACGACCTCGGTGCCCTTGGTGACCTTGCCGAAGATGGTGTGGCGGTTGTTCAGGTGCGGGGTCGGGCCCACGGTGATGAAGAACTGGGAGCCGTTGGTGCCGGGGCCGGCGTTGGCCATGGCCAGCAGGTAGGGCTCGCTGAACTTCAGCTCGGGGTGGAACTCGTCCGCGAAGCGGTAGCCCGGACCACCGGTGCCGTTGCCCAGCGGGTCGCCGCCCTGGATCATGAACCCGGAGATGACGCGGTGGAAGACGGTGCCCGCGTAGAGGCTGTCCGCGCGCTTCTGGCCCGTGCTCGGGTCGACCCACTCGCGCTCACCCGTCGCGAGCCCGGTGAAGTTCTCGACCGTCTTCGGCGCGTGGTTCGGGAACAGCTCGATCTCGATGTCGCCGTGGTTGGTCTTGAGGGTGGCGTAGAGCTTCTCGGCCACTGAGGGCGCCTTTCGTCGACTTCCTGCTTAACCCCCCGATCCTCGCACGGGTACCCCGGCCGCGTCGCCTGACGCCTGTTTACTGCGCGGTATCCGCACGCGGGGCAGCGCCGGGAGGCGTTCCGTGGCATTGTCGGCGATGTGTCCGACCGGTACCCGTATGCCCGTCCCCGCATGCCCGGCAGGGCCGGAACAGGCATGATCCGCAAGTGGGTGGACAGCCGACGAACAGCGATAGAACGTACGCCACCGAGGAGGAGGAACCCGTGACCCGCATCGACAGCGTGCGCGCCGCGACCGGCTCGGCGAAGGACAGCGTGCTGCACGCCGCGGAAGTGGTGGCGCCCTACGCCGATACGGCGAGGGAGAGGGCGGCGCACTACGCGCAGGAGGCCCGGGTACGGCTCGCGCCTAAGGTGTCCCAGGCCGCCGAACAGGCTCGTGTGCAGTACGACGCCCATCTCGCCCCGCGACTCGAACAGGCCCTGACGCATGTCCCGCCGAAGGTGGACCTCGCGGCCCACGAGGCGGCGCTCCGCACCAGGATCGCCGCCCGGCAGGCCGCGGAGTACTCCCGGCAGGCCGCCGACTACTCACGCCCCCGTATCGAGCAGGCGGTCGCCGCCGCCGCGCCGGTCCGTGAGGAGGCCGCCTCTCGGGGTGCCGCCGCTCTCGCGGCCCTGCGTGGCCAGGTGACCCCCGAGCAGATCGACCGCCTCGTCCGCGCGAACCGCCGTCGCGCCCGCGTCGGCCGCGCGGTCAAGGGCGTTGCCGTCCTCGGCCTCCTCGCGGGCGGCGCCTACGCGGCCTGGCGCTGGTGGGACCGCCAGGCCAACCCCGACTGGCTCGTGGAACCCCCCGCCGCGACCGAGGTCCCCGTCTCCCCCGCCCCCCTCACCTCCGTCGACGGCACCGGCCTCGACCCGGAGGTCCAGGCGAAGGAGGCGGAGGAGGAAGAGGCTCGGGGGAAGAAGCAGAGCTGAGCGAGGCGCAGCGCTGGGGCCGGGACTTCTCAACTCCCGGCCCCAGCGGCATGTTTCACGTGAAACGACGGTTTCACGTGAAACAACGTCGAGGGGGCGCCGAGTCGGAGCGGTTCGGTGACAGTCGGAGCGTCTCGGTGAGTCCGCCCCTCAGTCCTCCCAGCCCCCCGACACCCTCCGGTACGCCGCTCGCGCGTCCACCACCCGCGCCAACGTCGTCCCCAGCAGCGCCGCTCCCAGCAGGCAGGCCAGCCACAGGGCGTCGCGGGAGACCATCCAGGTCAGGGTGCCGGCCGGGGGGATGGCGAAGCCGTTGAGGAAGAGCCAGCAGAGGGCGGCGGTGCCGGGGGCGGCGGTGAAACGGGCGCAGAGGCCGAGGAGCGCGGCGAGGATCGAAAGGGCCAGGAGGACCAGGAGAGGGCGGTCCATGCCTATCGTCGTGTTGAGGACGGCCACCAGGAGGAGCGCTCCGGAGAAGGCTCCCGCCCAGATCAACGGCGTCGCCACCGGCTGGGGCACCGGCCGGGAACCGGTTCCGAAGTCGCTCCACTCGATCATGTCGACACTCCTTCTCCCGCCCGTCCGACACCGCACGGGGACCCGGGAATTCTCCCACTCCGGCTCAGCTCAGGGGCCTGGAGGGCCAGTTGAGCAGTCTCGCCCCGATGACGGCGGTTTGGAGGGTGTATCGGTGCGTGGGGTCTGTGGGGTCGACGCCGGTGAGGGAGTGGACCCGCTCCAGCCGGTACGTCAACGCCCGCACGCTGAGTGAGAGTTCACGCGCGGCGGCAGCGGCGACGCAGCCCGTGTCGAAGTAGGCGGCGAGTGTGTCGAGCAGCGGCCGGGCCCCGCCGCGCGCCTCCTCCAGCGGGACCAGCGTGTGCTGGACGAGGTCCATCAGCGCCTGCCGGTCGCGGGCCAGCACCGGGAAGACGAGGAGATCGGCGGCGCGTAGCAAGGGTTCGTCGAATCCCATCCGCTGGGCGACGTCGAGGGCGTTCAGCGCCTCCTCGTACGAGTGGCCGATGCCGACCGCACCCGTCCGGGTCCGGCCCACGGCGACCTGTCCGGTGCCGCCGGTGGCTGTGTGGACCAGCTTCGCGAAGTGGACGAGGACGTCCTCCTGGTCGCCCGGCGCGACGCACACCATGCGGCCGTCCTTGGTGGTGAACAGGATGCGCCGGTGCTCGAACCGGGCGAAGAGTTCGGCGGCGACCTGGCGTGGCACGGGGTCGGTCTCCTCGTACGCCTCGCCCCCGGTCGCCACGGCGACGGCGTGCGCACGGGACAGGCGCAGACCGAACCGTTCGGAGCGGGCGGCGAGTTGGCCGGGGTCGCCGTGCCCGGCGAGGAGGTCGTCGATGAACTCGCGGCGCGCGGCCTCCTCTTTGCGCACGACGAGCCGCTGTGCGCGCTCGTACCCGTCGGAGAAGGCGTCCACGGCCTGTTCGACGACGCTCAGGACGTCGTCCAGATCGGCCTTCTCGGGGCGGTTCTCCCGGCCCGCGCTGAGGTACGCGCGCACCAGGGGGCGCCAGGCCAGCCCCGCCTCGGCGGCTCGCGCGCCCAGCGCCCGCCGTGACTCCAGTTCCCCCCGTGTCAGGCGACGGCCGGTCGTCGCCGCGTCCGCGAGGATCTCCGCGAACCCTTCGACGAAGACGTGTGTCTCCGCTCCCCCGAGAACGCCTTCCACCCCGTACGCCCCCTCTGTCGTCGTCTGCTGCGTACGACGCGCTGGGGCGGGGTTCGGATGCAGGGGGGTGCGGCGGGTGGTGCGAGTGACGGTCTGCGGGCGGGGGCGGCTCGCTCCGGACGCCGTCCGTATCGTCGTTCTCTCAGCCGCTCGCATGTGCCGCCTCCCTCTGGCGCGTGGTGCGCGCTGTCGTCGTCTTCGTCAGGCGGCGGGCGAGGGGTTCGGTCCAGCGGGCGGTGAGGGGGCCGAGGAGGACGAGGATCAGGACGTAGGCGGTGGCCAGGGGGCCGATGCGGGGTTCGGTGCCGACCGCGAGGCCGGCGATGACGATGGAGAACTCGCCGCGTGCGACGAGGACTCCACCGGCCCGCCAGCGGCCCGGGACGGAGATGCCCGCGCGGCGGGCGGCCCAGTAGCCGGTCGCGATCTTCGTCGCGGTGGTGACCAGCGCGAGCGCGAGGGCCGGGAGCAGGACCGGGGGGATCGCGTGCGGGTCGGTGTGCAGGCCGAAGAAGACGAAGAAGACGGCGGCGAAGAGGTCCCGCAGCGGCGTGATGAGGTTCCCCGCGCCCTCCGCGACCTCACCGGACAGCGCGATCCCGACGAGGAACGCGCCGACCGCCGCCGACACCTGCAACTGCTGCGCGAGCCCGGCGACCAGCAGCGTCAGGCCGAGGACGACGAGCAGCAGCAGCTCGGCGTTGTCGGAGGCGACCGCGCGGCTGACGAGACGGCCGTGCCGCAGCGCGACGTACAGCACCGCGCCGACGGTGCCCAGCGAGATCAGCAGCGTCACCGCGCCGCCCGCGAGGCTGACCCCGGCGAGGACGGCCGTCAGGATCGGCAGGTAGACGGCCATCGCGAGGTCCTCCAGGACCAGCACGCCGAGCACCACCGGCGTCTCCCGGTTGCCGAGGCGGCGCAGCTCCCCGAGGACCTTGGCTATCACCCCGGACGACGAGATCCAGGTGACGCCGGCGAGCGCGACGGCCGCGACCGGGCCCCAGCCGAGCAGCAGTGCCATCACCGCGCCGGGGGTCGCGTTGAGGACGAAGTCGACGGCGCCGGAGGGGTACTGCGTCTTCAGCGTCGTGACCAGCTCGGACGCGCTGTACTCCAGGCCCAGCATGAGGAGCAGCAGGATGACGCCGATCTCGGCGCCGGTCGAGATGAAGCTCTCGCTCGCCTCGAACGGGAGCAGTCCGCCCTGGCCGAAGGCGAGTCCGGCGAGCAGGTAGAGGGGGATCGGGGAGAACCCGATGCGTCCGGCCAGTCGGCCGAGCAGGCCCAGGGCGAGGATGATCGCCCCGAGTTCTATGAGCATGGCTGTGGTGTCGTGCACGGGCGTCTGACCTCCGTCGATTCGGTTCAGGTCGCGGGCGTCTGTGCCGACGCGGGCCGGTCCCCGGGGGGGGGTGGGCGCGCGTCGTACTCGTACGGCAGGGGGTGGGGTGTGGGTGCGGGGTGTGGGTGATGGCGGCGTGGGCCGGGCCGGGGCGTCCGGTGTTCTACGGACGGCGGCGGGGGCGGGGGCAGCGGTTAGAGGCTGCGGCCGGTATCAGGAACGCCGTCGCGGGCGGCGTTGTCGACACGGACGGTACGGATGCCCTGGTACATGGAAACGCCCCCCTTCACGCGGACAGCTGAGGTGTGCGGACAGCTGTAAGTATTCGGTAAAGAACTTTACCGTATCTCTCCTTGCCGCGCGGCAAGTTCAGGAGGGAAGCGTGCGCTTCGCCTTGCGGAGGCGGGTACCGAGGGTGAAGGTGATCATGGCGATGACCAGCATGAATGCGACCAAGAGGGCGTCCGCGGCAAGTCTGTCGAACTGGTCCCGCAGGGGTTCGAGCAACAGGACCCCGCCTGCCGTCCCGACGACTCCTGCCGCCACTCCGGCTCCCCAGAACCGGTGCCGGCTGAAGAACCACTGCGTGAGCAGTATCAGCACGGGGAAGGGGAGCATGCCGCTGTCGCCGTCCAACAGCCACAGGAACGCCCCGGCGACTCCGATCAACGCGAAGCCGGTCAGGGTCACCAGGGCGGTCTCCGCCCATCTCACCGGCTGCTGATGCTCACCCATGGCCCCGCCCCCTTGGTCGTCGTTTCACGTGAAACATACTGGCCGGACAGGCGACTTGAGCATGTCGTCCGACGAGAGGCGTATCCGTGAAGCGACTCGTCGCCCGGTTGTGGCGGCTCCTTCGTGGCTCTGTGCAGTGGCGGATCCTCTGGTTCGCGCACGCGAAGTTCGTGGTGGGGGTGACGGGGGTGGTGCGGAACGATGCCGGCGAGGTGTTGTTGCTGAAGCATCGGATGTGGCCGCCGGAGCGGCCGTGGGGGTTGCCTACCGGATTCGCCGTCAAGGGGGAGGAGTTTCCGTCGACGGTGGTGCGGGAGGTGAAGGAGGAGACGGGGTTGGATGTGGTGGCGGGGCGGTTGGTGCGGGTGCGGAGTGGTTATCGGCTTCGGGTGGAGATGGCGTATGAGGCGGTGTATGTCGGGGGGACGTTGAAGATCGATCCGTTCGAGATTCTGGAGGCTCGGTGGTTTCGGACGGATGCGTTGCCGGTGGAGTTGCAGGAGGTGCATCGGGAGTTGATCAGGGGGGTGGAGTTGTCGTGAGTTTGTGGGGCCGGGGTGTGGGGATGCGGGGGCGCCGGGATGTCAAGCACCCTCCCGTCCGCCGATCGGGGGGAATTCAGTGGGGTGTCGCGTGAGGGGAGGGTGGGGGTGGGAGGGATTTCGGGACATGGTCTCGGTGGCTGGAGGTGGTGAGGGTGCGGCGTTGGTGGCGGTGGGGGGTGGCCGGAGGGGCGTTCGTTCTGGTGGGGGGTGTGGTGTCTCCAGGGGCGGTGGCCGCGCCTGCGGCTTGCCGGGTTGCCACCGGGCCCTATCAGCGGGAGATGGAGCGGCATTTGGGGTTGCGGGTGGACGGGGTGCAGTCGCCGGGGGATTGTCTGGCCGTCCAGCGGTTTCAGCAGCGGAACGGGGTGGCGCCTGCTGATGGATATGCGGGGCTGGGGACTTACCGGACGATGCTCGTCGTGGAGGCGCGGCCGAATCCCAATGCCGGGGGGAAGTGTCCGGTGCGGAGTTATCGGGTGGCCTGTGTCGATCTCACTCGGCAGTTGATGTGGGTGCAGGAGGGGAAGCGGGTCGTCTATGGGGTCGTTCCCGTACGGTCCGGGCGGGACGGGGCCGAGACCAGAACGGGGTGGCATCGGGTCTACTGGCGGGATCTGGATCACTATTCCAGCCTTTACGACAACGCCCCCATGCCTTATTCACAGTTCTTCGACGGAGGTCAGGCCTTTCACGGCACGTACGGCGACCTTTTCTCCGGGGGGTCCCACGGGTGCGTGAATCTCCGCCTCACGGACGCCCGCCGGCTCTGGGACGTCCTTGAGCTGGAGGACGCCGTCTTCGTGTACGGGGTGAAACCGGGGACCGCGCGGAACGTGCCGTACGTGACGCCTGTGCCGTGGGGTGACCCGGCTCCGGTCGGGGAGGTCGGGCCGCCGCCGAATCCTGATCCCGAATGAGGGGGGTGGGGTGGTGCGCGCAGGTCCTGTCCGCGTGCCTGCTGGTGCTGGTACCGGCCCCTTCGGCTGATGCCTTGGCCGGTGTGACCTGCACGTCAGGGCAGCGGGGGTTGGCCTCTAAGCTGCGCGACGGGATCACGCGGGCCCTCTCCGGTCGACGCGGCACCGTCGCCGTCGCCCTCCACGAACGGACGTCCGACACGCGGTGCGCGCTGCGCAGCACGTACGCGTTCGACGCGGCCAGCGTCGTCAAGGTGACCGTCCTCGGCACGCTGCTGTGGGACGCCCAGCGGGCGGGGCGGGAACTCACCTCGAAGGAGAGGTCGCTGACGTCCTCGATGATCACTCGGTCGTCGAATTCCGCGACCAACACTCTGTGGAGTCAGCTGGGTGTGGCGAAAGTCCGGCGGTTCCTGACAGCCGCGAAGATGACCCAGACCGAGCCGAATCCCTACGGCTATTGGGGCCTCACCCAAATCACCGCCCGAGATCAGCAGCGCCTGACAGCACTCTTGGTCGACCAGAACGAGGTACTCGACGCGGCCTCGCGGTCCTACGCGCTGGACCTGATGAGCAAGGTCGTGAAATCCCAGAGCTGGGGGACGACCGAGGGGGCTCCTGCGGGAGTGAAGGTCTATGTCAAGAACGGGTGGCTTCCGCGCGAGAGTTTCGGGTGGCGGGTGCACAGCAGTGGGGTGTTCATCGGGGCTGACCGGACTTACACGATCACTGTGCTGTCGCACGGGAACGCGAGTATGAAATACGGGGTGACGACTATTCAGCGGGTGGCTCGGGCTGTGCATTCTGCGCTGGCTGGGGAGGGGTAGTGGGGGTGGTGCTGTATTCGGTCAGTGTCGGTGTCGTCGTCCATGTTGAGCCTGTGTTCGAGGTCGGTGACCCAGTTCTGGGCCCATCGCCTCAGCTCTGCCGTCTCGGCCGCTGACAGGCCGTACGCCTCGAATTCCGCGTCATCGATCCACTCGGCGGTGCCGAGGCGGTCGCGAAGGTCGTCGAGGCGGAACTGGCCCCGGCCGTGGCGCTCGCCGAGTCGTTCGAGGTCCGCGATCGTGTGATCGTAGGCGGCTGCGTGTACGTCGATGAAGTCCCGGGGTGCGGCGCGGTCCGCCAAGGCGCGGACCTTGGTGCCGATCACATCGTCAAGGCCGAGGACAGGGCCGTACGGAGTGAGGGTCGGCTGTGCCCACAGATTTTCCTTGAGGACGTCGATCTCGCACTCCTCGCCGGTGTCGGGACTGGTCGCCATCAGGCGGGCGGCGAGTGGGTCGACACTGACGAGGTCGACCTGCCAGCCACGCTCCGTCAGTCCACGTACCAAGTCGTCGACGATGGTCGCCATCTGGGCGGGGTTCTCAGTCGCGACGTCGATGCCCTGGCTCATTCGGTCCACCAGTCCGTGGGCCTGCGCGGCGGATACAGGGTGCCGATCGTGACGACGTCCGCGAGAAGCCTGCGGTGGAGTGCCGTGATCTTCACGCTGCTGCCGGTGCCTGGTGTTCGAGTTCGGGGAACGCGGACTCCCAGACCTCTCGGACGTGCCGGCTGATCATGGTCCTCATCACCGGCCACTGGACGAGCAGCAGGTCACGGTTCAGGAAGTGGGTGATGTCGGCGCGCTGTCCTTCGGCGAGTACCGTCCGGTAGAGGCCCATGCACTGTCGAGGGCGGTCCAGGTCGTACGTGCGCATGCCTGACCAGACAATGTGCAGCGGTAGCTCGACCGAGCCGTGGTCCGGGCCGGTGAGGTCGTCCAGGGCAGCGGGGAGGCGTCGGGCGTACCGCTCATGCAGTACGTCCTCGACGGAGGGGGTGGGATCAGGAGACGACTGCTGAACCATGTGACCCAGTATTCCGTGCGTACGGGGTGGATGGCGGGGCGGACTCGGATTTCGGGCCTGTTCGCCGGGCAGGTGGGCGGGACGGCGTCGCGAGTTGGCGTCCCAGTTGAGTAGAAGCACAGGTGGCGGACGGCGGCAGGTGGGCTCAGTCGCATGCCATCGTCGTGCCCCGGACCGGTTCGTATGCCGTCAGCTCAGGTACGTCAGAGGGGCGTTCCGTGGAGCCCGGTGGAGTCAAAGGGTGGTCTTCGCGGAGGCGGGTGAAGACGTCGGTTGCGTGGGGCTGGTCCCAGGCGAGGGTGGAGCCGATGCCGGGGATGTTGTTGTTGAAGCCGGCGATGGGGACGGTGGCGAATTCTGTGGAGGAGGGGGGCAGGTGGGTGAGGGTTTTTGCGAGGGAGGCCAGGGTGGTGGGGGTGAAGGACTGGTCGATTTTGGTGGTGCCGAGGAGGGTGCGGCTGAGGAGCAGGAGGTCTACCGGGTTGGAGTGGAGGCGTTTCAAGACGGCTACCAGGAAACGCTGTTGGCGTTGGACTCGGCCCAGGTCGGCGGCGCCGTCGAATTTTCGGGAGCGGACGTATTGGAGGGACCGGCCGCCGTTGAGGTGGTGGGTGCCAGGGGGGAGGGAGAGTTTGGTGCCGGGGTCCTTGATGGGGTGGGTGGGGCATACGGAGATGCCGCCGGCCGCGTTTACGGCGTCGATGAAGCGGCGGAAGTCGAGCTGGAGGTAGTGGTCGATTTCCAGGCCCGTCATGGATTCCACCGTGCGGACGGAGAGGGCGGGCCCGCCCTCCTTGAACGCGGCGTTGATTTTCGCGTCGTGTTCGGGGACCCAGTCGCCGGAGCCGGGGTCCCGGTGGGCCGGGATGCGGGCGAGGGAGTCCCGGGGGAGGCTCAGGACACTCACACGGTCCTGTCCGGCGGAGATGTGGACGAGCATGAGGGTGTCCGTGCAGTGGCATGCCTCCCCGCCCGCGTGGTACGTGCGCAGTTCGTCGCGGGTCAGCTTCGAACGGTCGTCGACACCCATCAGCAGGATTGTCATGCCCCTGCCCTCACCGGCCCGCTCGAACGCCGCCACCCCCGGCACCATCATGGACAGCCCCGCCGCCAGGGCCACCCCCGCCGCGATCACCCGCTTCCTCATCGCACACCCCTCCAACCCCGCCGGCGACGCAGCCACATCACCAGGCAGATCAACAGACCGGACGTCACCGAGGCGATCGCCGCCCAGCCCCACAGGGGAGACAGCCCCCGTCCGCCACCGGTGTCGGGCAACTGCCCGCCACCCCTGAGGACGGCCGTCGCATGGCACTCGGACGCCCCGGACCCGGCAGGGCAGTTGCTGGCACCAGGACCCCCGACCACGGGGACGTCGACGACGGTCCCCGACGGCGCGTGATGGCGCCCGTAGGTCACGGAGAACGTGATCCGCACCGGATGCGAGCAGTCAGCGGGCGCCGTCCCGGTCCAACTCACCTTCGGGCGCCCGTACTTCACCGACCCGTCGGAGGCACCCGCATCCTCGTTGTACGACGCGTACTTCAGCACCTGAGTGAGGTCGGCGGCGGCGGTCGCCCCGGCGTAGGGCACGCCGGTCGCGCTGCACACGGTCACCGTGTACGTGACCTTGTCGCCAGGGCGGGGATGCCCGTTGTCGGACGTGATACGGACGTTGAGCTTGCCCGCGTCGACCTTCACCGCGAAGTCCTCGACCTGCCCCTCACCCCCGTACCCGTGGGGAGACGGGTCGGCGGGAGGCAGTGCGCGCCGGACGGACAGCGCACGGTCGAGCGTCTCGCCGGCGGGCAGGTCGGGGTCGTGGCCGACGGCGACCTGGTCGCCGTAGAGCCGCAGCCGCAGGTACGTCGTCCCGGTCTCGGCGAACCGAACACCGGTCCACGCAAGGTCGGTTGAGGTCGTCCCGCTCGGGATCCGGCGCAGGATCCGCTCACCCGGATCGAACCGTCCGTTGAAGTCGGTGTCGAGCCAGGCCGCCAGTACCGCGGTCTTGCCGGTCGTGTTGGTGAGGTCGACGGTCGTGGAGTACCCGGTGCCACCGGAGTACGCGACCGGGAGGGACCGCGGACCACGGCCGCCCTCGGACAGCCGGGGCCCCAACGGACGCCCGTCCGTGTCGGCGTAACTCCCCTTGCCCAGCCACAGGTTGGGGACGATGACGTGGTACGGCCCGTTGGCCCGCAGGGTCGTGCCGTAGCTGTCGGGCGCTTCGCCGAACTCGTACTCGGGGCCGGTGACTTCAGCCCCGCACCCGTCCGGATACGCGCCACCCGCAGTGTTCCCGTAGCAGGTCGTACCGGCGCTCGCGTCGGTCACCTCGTTGACGATCCGCCGACTCCCGCTGCCGGGAACCGCGTTGGCCCGATAGGTGTAGGTTACGGTCACCGACTCCCCGGCAGCCACATCGCCCTTCCAGGTGAACCGCGTCCCGGAACCGACCGTCACCGCCCCCGAACTCGCCGTCGGCCCGGCGACACGCGCCGCGTTCAACAGCCCAGCCCCTTCGACGATTTGGTCACTGAAGGTGGCCCCGGGATAGTCGGCCCCGCTGTCGTTGGTGACGACGACCTTGTACGCCAGGTCGTCCCCGGGCCGCGGATTCACCGCGGTGGTCGTCTTCACGATCTTCAGGTGCGGGACGAGGTTGGTGGAGTTGCCGCCGGTCTTGCACCGCGCATCACCGGACCCCGCAGAGCAGTTGGTGCCGGGCACCCCGGCGACGACCGCGTTGGCGAGCTTGCCGTCGCCCTTGTCCACGGTGTCGACGGTCACCGAGTAGGTGATGGTGACGGTCGAACCGGCGGGCACGTCACCGGCCCACTTCAGCACGGGCTCGGCGTAGGAGACCGAACCCCCGGTCGCCGTCGCGTCGTTGCCGTAAGCCGCGTCGTCCAGGACTCCGGTGAGGTCGTCCCGCCAGGACGCGCCGGGGTAGTCGGAGGTGGTCGGGTTCTCGACGGTGACCTTGTACTCGACCTTGGCGCCCGGCAACACGGTGGGTGTCGTCTGGGACTTGACGATCCTCAGGACGGGGATCTCGCTGGAGGTCGTCGAGCAGCCCGCGTTGGTGGCGGTGGCGCAGTTGTTGCCGGGGGAGGTGGAGGTGATCGCGTTCGTGAGGACGCGGTCGCCGAACTGGGTGGGGTCCGACTTGACCTTGACGGTGTAGGTGATGGTCACCGAGCCGCCGACGGGGATGTCTCCGGTCCAACTCAGCTTCGGTGCGGTGTACTTCACGGAACCTGAGGTGGCCGAGGAGTCGCCGTACGTCGCGTCGTCGAGGACATCGGTCAAGTCGTCCGTCCAGGACGCCCCCTTGTACTCCACCGACCCCGTGTTCTGCGCGGTCACCGTGTAGGTGACCTCCTGGCCCGGGAGGGGGTGGTTCGTCGAGGCGGTCTTGGTGAGGGAGAACTGGGGGACGCCGAGGGTGGTGGCGCAGTCGGAGTTCGACGTGCCGGCCGGGCAGTTGGTGTCGGCGGTGGAAGTGACCTTGTTGGTGAGTGAACTCGTGGACGTCGTCGGGCTGTTGAGGGTGACCGAGTAGGTGACGGTCGCCGAGGCGCCGGCGGCCAGGTCACCGGACCACTTCAGCGTCGGGGACGTGTACGACACCGAACCCGCCGTCGCGGAAGCGTCGTCCCCGTACACCGCGTCGGTCAGGACGCCGCTGAGGTCGTCCGACCAGGTCGCCCCCGTGTAGGTGGCCGTGCCGGTGTTCTGTGCGGTGATCGTGTACGTCACCTTCGAGCCGGGGGTGGCGGTGCCGGAGCTGACGGACTTCTTCAGCTTGAGCTGGGGGATGCCGTTGCCAGGCTTGTCGCCGGTGGAGCAGTCGGAACTCTGCTTGCCGGACCGGCAGTTGGAACCCGCCGGGCCGGTCACGGAGTTCGCGAGCTTGCCGTCTCCCTTGACCGGGTTGTCGACGGTGACGGAGTAGGTGAGGGTGACGGTGTCACCGGCGGGGATGTCACCGGTCCAACTCAGCTTCGGCCGCGTGTACTTGACCGATCCTGACGACGCCGCCGCGTCATCCCCGTACGCCGCGTCGTCCAGCACGTCCGTCAGGTCGTCGGTGATCAGCGCGTCCGGGTAGGTCCCCCGACCGGTGTTCTCGACGGTGACCGTGTAGGTGACCTTCTGGCCGGGGACCGGGGTGGTGCTGGAGGCCGACTTGGTGATCGTCAGGGCCGGGATGCCGCCCTTTCTGGACGAGCAGATGGGGCCGGGGGTGCCGTCGGCGCAGGTCATGTCCGGGGTGCCGGTGACGGCGTTGCTGAGCTCCTTGTCGCCGGTCGCCGGGTCCTTGAGGGTGACGGTGTAGGTGACGGTGGCCGTCCGGCCTGCGGGGACGTCGCCGGTCCAGGTGAGCTTCGGGTCGTTGTACGCCGTGCTGCCCAGGGAAGCCGTGGCGTCGTCGCCGTACACCGCGTCGTCCAGGACGCCGGTCAGGTCGTCCGTCCACGTCGCGCCCTTGTACTCGGCGGTCCCCGTGTTGCGGGCGGTGATCGTGTACGTGACCTTCTGGCCGGGCAGGGGGTTGCTCGGGGTGTAGGTCTTGGCGAGGGCCAGCTGCGGGGAGCCGGTGCTGGTGGAGCAGGACGAACTCTGCTTGCCTTGCGCGCAGTTGGAGCCGTCGGGGCCGACGACCGAGTTCGCCAGGGTCTTGTTGCCGGGGTCCGGGTTCCGCACCGTCGCGGTGTAGGTGACGGTCGAGGAGGCGCCGGCCGGGAGGTCGCCTGTCCAACTCAGCTTCGGTGCCGCGTACTTCACGGTACCGAGGGTCGCCGAGGCGTCGTTCCCGTACGTCGCGTCGTCGATGACGTCGGTCAGGTCGTCGGACCAGGAGGCGTTCTCGTAGACGGCGGTGCCGGTGTTCTTGGCCACGACGGTGTAGGTGACCTTGGTCCCCGGGACCGGGTGCGCGGGGCTGACGGTCTTGGTCAGGGAGAGCTGGGGGATGCCGTCGCCGGTCTTGTCACCGGTGGAGCACTCCGAACCCCGCTTGTCTTCCTGGCAGTTGGAGCCAGGTGGTCCGGTGACGGCGTTGGTGAGTTTGCCGTCGCCGGTGTCGGGGGTGTCGATGGTGACGGAGTAGGTGACGGTCGCGGAGGCGCCGGGGGCGAGATCGCCCGTCCAAGTCAGCTTGGGTGACGCGTACTTGACGGATCCAGCAGTGGCCGAGGCGTCGGCCCCGTACGCCGCGTCGTCCAGGGCGCCTGTCAGGTCGTCGGTGAAGGTGGCGCCCGTGTAGGTCGCCGTGCCCGTGTTCTTGACGGTCACGGTGTACGTCACCTTCGTGCCCGGCGTCG
Source organism: Streptomyces sp. S6 (assembly GCF_054880855.1). Taxonomy (NCBI): domain Bacteria; kingdom Bacillati; phylum Actinomycetota; class Actinomycetes; order Kitasatosporales; family Streptomycetaceae; genus Streptomyces; species Streptomyces sp. S6. Next base: position 28,114 of record NZ_JBTYMC010000029.1, read on the forward strand.
GGCGGTTCGCGGAGGACGTCTTGCTGATCTCCAGGGAGGGGACGCCGGCGGGGGTCGGTGCGCAGGCCGGATCCGTGGAGCCGGGGGCGCAGTTGGAGCCGGTCGGACCGACGACGGTGTTGGTGAGGCGCTGGTCGCCGGTGGCGGGGTCCTTGAGGGTGACGGTGTAGGTGACGGTCGCCTTGTCGCCGGTCGCGAGGTCGCCGGTCCAAGTCAGCTTGGGGGACTTGTAGTTGACTGCGCCGGAGGTGGCCGAGGAGTCGCCGTACGTCGCGTCGTCCAGGACGCCCGTCAGGTCGTCGGTGAAGGTGGCGCCCGGGTAGGTGCCGGTGCCGGTGTTCTCGACGGTGACCGTGTAGGTCATCTTGCCGCCGGGGACGGCGACTTGGGGGCTGTAGGTCTTCGCGATCTTCAGGGCGCCGATGCCGCTGGAGGTCGAGCAGTCGGGGTCCGTGGAGCCGGACTCGCAGTTGGAGCCCTGGGGGCCGGTGAGGGCGTTGGACAGCTTGCCGTCGCCGGTGCGGGGGGAGTTGACGGTGACGGAGTAGGTGACGGTCGCCGAGGCGCCGGCCGCGAGGTCACCGGACCAAGTCAGCTTGGGTGCCGCGTACTTCAGCGTTCCCGACGTCGCCGACGCGTCGCCCGCGTACACCGCGTCGTCCAGGACGCCCGTCAGGTCGTCCGTCCACACCGCGTCCTTGTAGGCCACGCTTCCCGTGTTCTGGACGGTGACCGTGTACGTGGTCTTCCCGCCGGCGACCGGCTGGGTGGGGGACGCCTTCTTCGTGAGGTGCAGTTCGGGCAGGCCGTCGATGGCGGCCGAGCAGCGGTTGTCGGTGGAGCCCTTCTTGCAGTTCGAACCGGCCGGTCCGACAAGGGTGTTGACGAGTCTGTCGTCACCGGTCCTGGGGTTGTTCAGCTTCAGCGCATAGGTGAACGTCTCGGTGGCGCCCGCCTTGACGGTGCCGGTCCACCGCAGCGTCGGCTGCGTGTAGGTGACGGTGCCGGTCGTCGCCGTCGTCCTGTCGAGCCAGGTCGCGCTGTCGAGGATGTCGGTGAGGTCGTCGCTGACGGTGGCGCCGGGGTAGTCGGCCTTGCCCGTGTTCTGGACGGTGACGGTGTAGGTGACGGTGTCGCCGGGGAGCGGGTCGCCCGGGGAGACGGTCTTCACCAGCGTCAGCGACGGGATGCCGTACGGGCCCGCCGTGCACGCCGGATCAGTGCTGTCCGAACGGCAGTTGGCGCCGTCCGATGGGGAGACCAGGGTGTTCTTGAGGGTCTGGTCGCCGGTGTCGGGGTCCTTGAGGGTGATGCTGTAGGTGATGGTCGCCTTGGCGCCCGGCGCGAGGTCACCGCTCCAACTGAGCGTCGGGGAGGTGTACTTGACGACACCGGACGAGGCCGAGGCGTCGTCGCCGTATGTCGCGTCGTCCAGGAGCCCGGTCAGGTCGTCCGACCAGGAGGCGCCGGTGTACGCGGCTGTCCCCGTGTTCTCGACGGTCACCGTGTAGGTCACCTTGTCCCCCGGCTTGGGGGCCGTGTCGGACGCGGTCTTCTTCATGGTCAGCTCGCGGACGGTGACCGGGGTCTGGTCACCGCAGTCCGAACTGGAGGAGCCTTCGGCGCAGTTGGTGTCGGACGTCGAGACGACCTTGTTGGTGAGCTTCTTGTCGCCGGAGAGGGGGTTGGCGAGTTTCACCGAGTAGGTGGTGGTCGCCTTGTCGCCGGGGGCCAGGTCGCCCTGCCAAGTCAGTTTGGGGGCCGTGTAGTTCACCGCGCCGGAGGAGGCCGAGGCGTCGTTCGCGTACGTCCCGTCGTCGATCAGGTCGGTGAGGTCGTCGGACCAGGTCGCGTCCTGGTAGGTCGCCGCGCCCGTGTTCTCGGCGACGATCGTGTAGGTGACCGTCTGTCCTGCCGCCGGGTTCGCCGGGCTGGACGTCTTGGTCAGCTTGAGCTGGGGCACGTCGCTGGTGGTCGTGCAGGGCGAGCAGATCGAACCGGCGGGGCCCGTCACCGAGTTGGTGAGTTTCTTGTCGCCGGTGTCGGGGTTCTTGACGGTGACGGTGTAGGTCGTCGTGGCCGAGGCGCCGGCCGCGAGGTCACCGGACCAAGTCAGCTTGGGTGCCGCGTACTTCAGCGTTCCCGACGTCGCCGACGCGTCGCCCGCGTAGGTCGCGTCGTCGAGGACGCCGGTGAGGTCGTCGGTCCAGGTCGCGCCGGTGTACACCGCCGTCCCGGTGTTCTTCGCGACGACCGTGTAGGTCACCACGGAACCCGGCTTCGGGTTGGCCTCCGACACCGTTTTGTTCAGGGTGAGTTGGGGGATGCCGCTGCCGGGGCGGTTGCCCGTCGAGCACTCGGGTGCCTTGCTGCCGTCCTGGCAGTTGGAACCGGCGGGACCGGTGACGGTGTTGGTGAGCTTGCCGTTTCCGGAGAGGGGGGACTTGACGGTGACGGAGTAGGTCGTCGTGGCCGACGCGCCCGCCGCGAGATCGCCGGACCAAGTCAGGGTCGGCTCGGTGTACTTGAGCGTTCCGGACGTCGCCGACGCGTCGCCCCCGTACGTCGCGTCGTCCACGACGTCCATCAGGTCGTCCGACCAGAAGGCGCCCTTGTAGGCGGCCGTCCCCGTGTTCTCGACGGTCACGGTGTACGTGACCTTCGAGCCCGGCGTCGGGCGGTTGGTGGACGCGGTCTTGGTGATCTTCAGGGTGGGGACGCCCGCCGGGGTCGGCTTGCAGGCCGGGTCTGTCGAACCGGGGGCGCAGTTGGAGCCCTTGGGGCCGACGACGCCGTTGCCGAGCTGTTTGTCGCCGGTGTCGGGGTCGTGGACGGTCACGGAGTAGGTCACCGTGGCGGTGGCGCCGGCCGCGAGGTCGCCGGACCAGGTCAGCTTGGGCTCCGTGTAGGACACCGAACCCGCCGTCGCCGAGGCGTCGTTGGCGTAGGTCGCGTCGTCCAGGACGCCCGTCAGGTCGTCGCTCCAGGAGGCGCCCGGGTACCTGCCGGTGCCGGTGTTCTCGACGGTCACGGTGTACGTCAGCTTCGAGCCCGGCGTCGCCGTGTCCGGCTTGTAGGTCTTGCCGAGCTTCAGGACGCCGACACCGCTGGAGGTCGAACAGGCCTTGCATTCCGTACCGTTGGGGCCGGTGACGGCGTTCTTGAGGGTGAGGTCGCCGGTGTCGGGGGCGTTGACGGTGACGGAGTACGTCGTCGTGGCCGAGGCGCCCGGGGCGAGGTCACCGGACCAAGTCAGCTTCGGTGCTGCGTACTTCAGCGTTCCCGCCGTCGCCGACGCGTCACCCCCGTACGTCGCGTCGTCCAGCACGCCCGTCAGGTCGTCGCTCCAGGTCGCCCCGGTGTACACCGCCGTCCCCGTGTTCTTCGCGACGACCGTGTAGGTGACCTTCGTGCCGGGGACCGGGTCGGCCGGGCTGGACGTCTTGGTCAGGGTGAGCTGAGGGATGCCGTCGCCGGTGTTGTCGCCGGTGGAGCACTCCGAACCCTGCTTGTCCGGCTGGCAGTTGGAGCCGGGTGGGCCGGTGACGGAGTTGGCGAGCTTGCCGTTTCCGGCTAGCGGCGACTTCACGGTGACGGAATAGGTCGTCGTGGCCGTGGCGCCTGCCGCGAGGTCGCCGGACCAAGTCAGCTTCGGTGCCGCGTACTTCAGCGTTCCGGACGTCGCCGACGCGTCGCCCCCGTACGTCGCGTCGTCCACGACGTCCGTGAGGTCGTCCGTCCAGGTGGCGCCGGTGTAGGTGGCGGTGCCGGTGTTCTCGACGGTGACCGTGTAGGTGACCTTCGAGCCCGGCGTCGGGCGGTTGGTGGAGGCCGACTTGGTGATCTTCAGGGTGGGGACGCCCGCCGGGGTCGGCTTGCAGGCCGGGTCGGTCGAACCGGGGGCGCAGTTGGAGCCCTTGGGGCCGACGACGCCGTTGGTGAGGTGCTTGTCGCCGGTGTCGGGGTCCTTGACGGTGACGCTGTAGGTGGCGCCGCCGATGTCGCCCGCCGCCAGGTCGCCGATCCAACTTAGCTTCGGTTCCTGGTACTTGACGGAGCCGCCGTTGGCCGAGGCGTCGTCGTTGTAGACCGCGTCGTCCAGGACCCCGGTCAGGTCGTCGTAGCCCGAGGCGTTCGGGTAGGTGCCGGTGCCGATGTTCTCGACGGTCACCCTGTACGTGACGACCGAACCCGGCGTCGCGACCTGCGGGGTGTAGGTCTTGGTGATCTTCAGCATGCCGATCCCGCTGGACACCGTGCAGTCGGGGTCGGTGGAGCGGGCGGAGCAGTTGGAACCCTGGGGTCCCGCAATGGAGTTGGTGAGTCGGCCGTCGCCGCTGATCGGCGCGTTGACGCTCACGGAATAGGTCACCGTGGCCGACGCGCCCGCCGCGAGGTCGCCGGACCACTTCAGTGTGGGTGCCGTGTACTCGACGGTTCCCGCTGTCGCCGAGGCGTCGTTCGCGTACACCGCGTCGTCCAGGACCTGGCCGAGGTCGTCCGACCAGACCGCCCCGCGGTAGGGGGCGTTGCCGGTGTTCTCGACGAGGACCGTGTAGGTGGCCTTTTCACCCGCGACCGGGTGCATCGGGCTGACGCTCTTGGTGATGTGCAACTCCGGCAGGCCGCCGACGTCGTTGGAGCAGCGGTTGTCGGTGGAGCCCTGCTTGCAGTTCGAACCGGCGGGACCGACAACGGTGTTGACCATGTCGCCGTCGCCGGTGCGCGGGTCGTTGAGGTTCAGCTGGTAGGTGACCGTCTGGGTGGTGCCGGCGGGGACCGTGCCGGTCCACTTCACCGTGGGCGCGGTGTAGGTGACCGAACCGGCGGTGGCGGTCGTGCGGTTGGCCCACACGCCCTCGTCCAGGACGCCCGAGAGGTCGTCGCTGAAGGTGGCGCCCGGGTAGTCGGTGGCAGTGCTGTTCGTCAGCTTGATCGTGTAGGTGAGGGTGTCGCCGGGGAGGGGGTTCGTCGGGCTGGACACCTTCGACATGGTGAGTGAGGGGATGCCGTACGGGCCCGCCGTGCACGCCGGATCGGTACTGTCGGCAGGGCAGTTGGAGCCGTCGGACTGGGAGACCAGGGTGTTCTTGATGATCTGGTCGCCGTCGTCGGGGTCGTCCAGGGTGACGGTGTAGGTGACCGTCGCGGTGGCGCCGACGGCCAGGTCGCCGGACCAACTCAGCTTGGGTGAGGTGTAGTTCAGCGTTCCCGAGGAGGCCGAGGCGTCGCCGTTGTACTTGCCGTCGTCGAGGAGGTTGACCAGGTTGTCGGACCAGGAGGCGCCTGTATAGTCCGCCGTCCCCGTGTTCTCCACGGTGACCGTGTAGGTGATCTTGTCGCCGGGCTTGGGGGCCGTTTCGGACGACGTCTTCTTCATGGTCAGCTCGCGGACGGTGACCGGGTTCTGGTTGCCGCAGTCCGAACTGGTCGCGCCTTCGGGACAGTTGGTGTCGGACGTCGAGACGACCTTGTTGGTCAGCCTCTTGTTGCCGGACATCGGGTTGGCGAGCTTCACCGAGTAGGTGGTGGTCGCCTTGGCGCCGGGGGCGAGATCTCCCCGCCAAGTCAGCTTCGGGGTCGCGTAGTTCACCGTGCCTCGCGTCGCCGAGGCGTCGTCGTCGTACGTGCCGTCGTCGGTCAGGTCGGACAGGTCGTCGGACCAGGTCGCCCCCTGGTACGTCGCCGCGCCCGTGTTCTCGGCGACGACCGTGTAGGTGACCGTGTCGCCGGCCGCCGGGTTCGCCGGGCTGGACGTCTTCGTGAGCTTGAGCTGCGGGACGGCGCTGGTGGTCGTGCAGGGCGTGCAGTCCGAACCGGCGGGTCCGGTCACGGAGTTGGTCAGTTTCTTGTTGCCGGTGTCCGGGTTGTCGACGGTGACGGAGTAGGTCGTCGTGGCCGAGGCGCCCGCCGCGAGGTCGCCGGACCAAGTCAGCTTGGGTGCCGCGTACTTGACCGTTCCCGACGACGTCGAGGCGTCACCGCCGTACGCCGCGTCGTCGACGACGTCCGTCAGGTCGTCCGTCCACGTCGCTCCCGTGTACGTCGCCGAGCCCGTGTTCGTCGCCGTCACGGTGTAGGTGACCTTCGTGCCCGGTTTCGGGTTGGCCTCGGACGCCGTCTTCGCAATCTTCAGTGCGGCGACGCCGTTGGTGGTCGTGCAGGTGGCGCAGTCGGCGTCCTTGCTCGAAGTGACCTGGTTGACCAGGCGGTTGTTCCCGGCGGCCGGTGGGTTCACGGTCGCCGAGTAGGTGATGGTCGCGGTCGCGCCCGCCGCGAGGTTGCCGTTCCAGGTGAGCTTGGGGGCCGCGTAGGACACGGAACCGACCGTGGCCGAGGCATCGTTGCCGTAGGTCGCGTCGTCGACGACGTCCGTCAGGTCGTCCGTCCAGGTGGCACCCGTGTAGGTGGCGGTGCCGGGGTTGCGCACGGTCACCGTGTAGGTGACTTTCTGGCCGGGGTGCACGGTGCCGCTCGCGTCGCTGGTCTTGCTGATCGTGAGGCGGGGGATGCCGCCGCCGTTGTCGTCGGAGCAGGCCGGATCCGTGGAGCCGGGTGCGCAGTTGGTGCCGGGGGCCGAGACCACGTTCTTCACGATCTGGTTCCCGGCGGGCGGGTTGCCCACGGTCACCTGGTAGGTCACGCGGACGGTCGCCCCGGCCGGGACGGCGCCGGTCCAGGTCAGTTTCTTCGTGCCGCTGTCGTAACCGCCCGTGCCACCGGCCGGAGTTGAGGTGATCGACCCGTCGACGAAGGTCGCGTCGTCCACGACGTCGCTCAAGTCGTCGGTGAACTTGAACGCGTTGGCGTCCCCGCTGCCGCTGTTCCTCAGCGTGACCGTGTAGGTGACTGTCTGTCCGGCCTTCGCGGGTGCCGGCGAGGAGGTCTTCGACACCTGCACGCGCGGCCCGCTGGTCACGACCGAGGACGTGCACGAGGGTGAACACCCGGCGTCCGTCGTGCCGTTGGGGGGTGTCACGGTCGCCGAGTTGGTCTGGTTGCCGGACGTGGTGGCGGGGACGGTGCCGCTGATCGTGTAGGTGATCGTGCCGCCGGGGGCCACGCTCGGCTTGTCGGAGATGTTGCCGGTGCCGGAGGCCGCGCCGCACGAACTCCCGTTGCTGGCCGCGCAGTTCCACCCGAAGCTGGAGAAGCCGCTCGGCAGTTGGTCCGTGACGGTCGGCAGCGCGGTGGACGGGCCCGCGTTCTGCACGGTCACCGTGTACGAGAACGTTTCACCCGGCTGGTACGACGTGGAGGACCCCGTCTTGGAGACGGTCAGCCCCGTCTTGGGTGCCGTGACCTGCGGTGACGCGGGCGGGGAGGTGTTGTTGCCCGGCGTCGGGTCGGGGGTCGGGGAGGTCGAGGTGGCCGTGTTGCCGATGTCGGAGCCGTTGCCGGTGTAGGCGGGCGACAGGCGCACGGTGATCGTGAACGTCTGACTCGCCCCGTTCGCGAGGGACGCGATCTGCGGGCAGGTGACGTTCTGGCCCGACGCGGTGCAGCGGGACGCCGAGGAGACGAAGGCGAGTTGGGCGGGGAGGGTGTCGGTGACGACGACCTGCGCGGCGGGCGACGGGCCGTTGTTGGTGACCTTCAGGTCGTACGTGAACGTCTGGCCCGGCGCGATCCCGGGTGCCGTCGCCGCAGCGCCGGTCGCCGTTTTCGTCGTGGCTAGATCAGCCGCGATCGGAGTCACCGTCGCCGAGGCGCAGTTGCCCGGGTTCGAGCTGTCGCACGGCGTCGGGTCGGTGGAGTCGGACGTCGCCTGCGTGACGGTGTTGGTCCGGGCCGTCGTGCTGGTCACCCTGGCGGTGATCTTCAGGGTGACGGTCTTCCCGGCGCCGACGGTCCCCGGCTTCCAAACCCCGCCCGTGTAGGCGCCGTTGGAGTCGTCGCTCACATAGGTGAGGCCGCTGGGGAGTTGGTCGGTGAGCTGGACGTTCGTCGCGTCGCTGGGGCCGTTGTTGGTGACGGTGACCGTGAAGACCGTGTTCTCACCGTAGTTGACGTTCGTCGGGGAGGCGGTCTTGGTGATCGCGAGGTCGCTGACCGCGCCGGAGGTCCGGACGACCGCGTCCGCCGTGTTGTTGGCGGCGACGTTGTCGTTCGGGCCGGTGACGACGATGCCGCCAGGCCGGGTCAGGGTGCTGTTGGGGGGAGCCGTCGATGAGACGAGGACGCTGATCGGGAGGTTGAGGGAGGAGCCGCTCGTGAGGGTGGCGACCGTACAAGTCACCACCGTGCCGTCGGAGTTGGCCGTGCAGCCCGAGGGCTGGGTGCCGGACGCGGTCACGCCGGCCGGGAGGGTCACCGTCACGGTGACGTTCCCGGCGGCGTCGGCGGGCCCGTTGTTCTTCACGACGACCGGGATCGTGGTCGTCTGTCCGGGGGCCACGGTCCCGCCGGGGCCGCTCGGTGTGACGTCGTAGTCGGACTGGGCGACGATCGGCGGCGGGCCCGAAGTCGCCGTGTTGTTAGCGGTGTTGGGGTCGGGCGTGTCGGACGCGGCCGTCGCCGTGTTGCCGATGTCGGAGCCGTTGCCCTTGTACGAGGAGGCCAGCTTGACGGTGATCGTCCAGGACTGGGTGGCGCCGGGGGCCAGGGAGGCGATGCTGCCGCAGGTGACGCTCTGACCCGACGCCGTGCAGCCCGAACCGGACTGGAACTGGACGTTGTCCGGGAGCGTGTCGGTCATGCGGACGTTCGTCGCGGTCGACGGGCCGTTGTTCGTCGTAGTCAGCGTGTACGTGTACGTCTGGCCGGGGGAGACGTTCGCGGTGCTCGCGGTCTTCGTCGCCACGAGGTCGGCGCCGGGGGCCGCCGGGGTCGTCGCCGTCGCTGAGCAACTGGCCCCGCACGTCGTGTCGTTGACGCCGGACGGGGGTGTCACCGTCGCCGTGTTGCTGAGGGACGCCGTCGCCGAGGGGGAGGTGTTTCCGGCGATCGTGTAGGTGGCCGTGCCGTTCGCGGCGAGCGTCGCCGTCGTGTTGAGGGAGTTGCCGGTACCGGAGGCCGCGCCGCATGAACTGCCGCTGCTGGCCGCGCAGTTCCAGGTGACGCCGGTGAGGGCGGCCGGGATCTGGTCCGTGATCGACGCGTTCGTCGCCGGGGCCGGGCCCGCGTTGGAGACGGTGACCGTGTAGGTGACGCGCGTGCCGGGGACGTACGGGTTGGGGGACGCCGTCTTCGTCACGCTCAACTTGGTCTGCGTGACCCACTGGATGACGACGGCGCCGTTGCCGCCGCTCTGGGAGTCCGCGCCGCCGGCCGCGACCCCGGCGGGGTACTGCGGCGAGCTGGTGCCGGGGGCCGCACCGCCCTGGTTGTTGGCGGTGGGGCTGGCGCCGTTGGTCATCGAGGAGTTGGTGACGCCCGCGCCGCCGTTGTAGCCGGAACCGCCGCCGCCGGGGCCGTTGGGGTTGAGGGTCGGCGCGCTGGGCTGGCAGGCGCCGCCGCCACCGCCGAAGTAGCCGCCGCCACCGCCACCGCCGCCTTCGCCGCCGCGAGTCGGGAGCGTGTTGAAGCCGTTGCCGCCGAACCACTGCCGTCCGACTGTGTTGTTGGTCGCCGCGCACTGGCTGCCGTAGGCGCCCGCCGAGCCGCCCGCCGTCTGGGTTCCGCCCTGGCCCGAGGTGTTGAGGTTGCCGTCGTACACCGTGTTCGGGGTGATGAGGCGGCCGTCCTGCGTCTCGGACTTGTTGTCGACCGCGGAGGTGAAGACGAACGGCTTGAAGGTGGAGCCGACCTGGAAGT